>CAZDGO010000254.1:0-4102 GCA_964504825.1 uncultured Gaiellales bacterium | reverse complement strand
GCTGGCGCTGGCGCAGGCCGCGCGGGAAGGATTCGAGGAGCAGGGGAAGTCCGGGGAGCGGGATTTGCGCGAGCTCGTGACGTGGCGAGCCGGGATCGCTGGCTAGACGGAGGGTCCACTGGAAGTTCCACCGAACGATCGAACAGACGAGCTCGTTCTCGGGTCCGAGCACACGGGGAAGGTCACCTTTCACTCGCGCCGCTTCGACGAGTCTCGTTGGCTCCAGGCGTATAGTCTCGACCTCAAAGCGCCGAACCTCAGAGCGTCCGTGGAGGTCGAGAATCCGCCCTATGCCCATCCTCCATCCGCGCTCTTTCGCGAGCTCGCGAGGGAGTGGTCCGGCTGGAAGGGTGACAAGGCGTGGTGCGCCATGGACGGCGAATTCACCATCGCGGCGACGACCGATGCGGCGGGGCATGTCACTCTGGAGTTCAAGCTACCGGGAAGCCTGGTGCCTCCATGTTGGGCCGCCAGCCTCTCCGTCCAACTCGAGGCTGGGCAACTGGAGGAGCTGGCGCGGGTGGCGCGCCAGTTCTTCGACGATCGGGGCTGAGGCCTCGACCTGATTGCGGCGCGGCCCGGCGCTCGGGTTCGCTCCCGCTACGCGATCGCCGCCGCCGTTTCCGGCTGCAATTCCTGGAGCTCCACCGACACCATCTTCGACACCCCGCGCTCTTCCGTCGTCACGCCGTAGAGCTTCGAGCAGGGCCGCTTGCCGCACGCGCAGGCTCTCCAGATGACCGCGGCGATCCTCGCGCTCGGCGCTGCGTGACCGGCGCCTCTCGGTGGTCAAACCGGATCTGCTGGTGGCCGCCGCCCGCGATCTGGTGAAGACCCTGCGCGATCCCCAGCTGGCGCTGGAGAACCTGGCCGACAAAGCCGTGTTCACCGACGTCGAGCAGATCGCCGCGAAGATCGAAGCTGAGGCGGACCAGCTGGAGGTCGCGCTGCTGCGTCTCTCGCCCCAGAAGAAGGCGAGTCTCTCGTCAGGTGGAGTGACCAATTACGGGAACTTCTTTCGGGAATGCGAGTCCATCGGATTGGGCGCGCCCGTTTGAAAAAGCGCATATCCTTATAAAGGAAGGATGCATCCTCCAGAAAGGGATCTCCATGAGAAAGCCCTGCCTGCTCGCGCTCTTGCTCCTCGTGCCTTTCGCCGCCCTCCCCGCCGCGGCGCAGCTCCAGTACTTCGGCTACGTGGGCAGTGCTGACGACGATGTCTCCCTCGGCAAGACCAAGGGATACACCAACTTCGCCCACCTCTCCACCACCACCTACATCAATGACACCTTCGTCAAGACCCGGGTGACCGCTCTCTCGCAGAGGGGCTCGAAGGCCATGATCGACCTCGGGTATGTCCTCTGGTGCGATTACGAGGGGACCGGCCTCTATCGCGAGGTCTGCTGGGATTGGTACAGCCGCTGGAATCAGTGGAAATCGTTCAACGCCACGATCCTGACCTCGGACAAAGTCCTCGCCTTCGGCATCCGCAACCAGCCGTTCAACCACAACGTCAACATGTGGGAGTACGAGATGCTGGCCGCCCAGGTCAAGGCGGACTTCCCGTGGGCCAAGCTCTATCTGGCCGAGGCCGCCTGCGTGATCGCCAACGACGATTGCGGCTGGTTTCCCGGTGCCGGCGCCTTCTGGAGCTACAACGGGACGCTCCCCAACATCGACTGGATCGGGATCGCCGTGGAAGGCGTCCGTCCCTCCACGGACCCCACCTTTCTGAACGCCCGCAACGCGATGAAGTCGAGGTTCCCGACTAAGAAATGGCTCTATGTGCTGGACGGCTCGCAGGACTACTACGGGCAGTTCGCCAATGACTATTACAACCTGGCCCGCAACGACGCCAACGCCGTGATGCTGGCGGTCTTTAGTTGGACGCCGGCGCAGACCTTCCCCTGCAGCACCTTGGCCCAGCACGTCGCCATCGGCCGGGCCGTCACCGGCAAGGTCCGCCCTCAGGCCGGGGCGCCCATCGGTTCCTTCTCCATCGACACCAACGGGCTGCTCTCCGGCTGGGCCTGCGATCCCGACGAGACGATCTGCGAGCATCCCCGGGTCGACGTCTACCTCAACGGAGTCTTTACCGGCGCCGCGTCCTACACCTCACCGCCCGCTACCCTGGCCAACGCCCAGTGCGGCACCGGGCAGGCCTACCGCTACAGCTACACCCTGCCGCGGAGCTCCGCGGGAACGACGGTCACCGTCTATGGCACCGATACGGACAACGGTGCGGCCCAGGCAGTCAGCACCTGCCCGGGAAGCCCGGCCTGCTCTTGGACTCCTCACCTGCTGTACTACGGCTATGTCGGCAGCGCCGACACCGACGCGGGCCTCAACAGGACCTTTGGGTACACCAACTTCGCCCACATCTCGAGCACGGTGAATCCCGCGGACCCCGTCATGAGCACTCGGGTGAACGCCCTGGTGCAAAAGGGCTCGAAAGCCGTCATCGACCTCGGGCTGCTGCTCTGGTGCAACCGCCCCGGCGAACAGGAGGTGTGGCGCACTCTCTGCGTGGATTGGCAGAGCCGGTGGAACACCTGGAAGTCCACCAACGCCGGCATTCTGAGTCCGGACAAGGTGATCGCCTTCAGCATCCGGGACGAGCCGTTCAACTACGACGTCTCGATGACCCAGTTCGAGCAGGCGGCCGCCCGGGTCAAAGGCGATCTGCCCTGGGCCAAGCTCTACGTGACGGAGGCCGACTGCGTGATCGTTCGCGACGACTGCGGCGCCTTCCCGCACTCTGGAGCCTTCAACAGATACCAGGGGACCCTGCCGAACATCGATTGGATCGGCGTCGACGACTACGCGATCCATCCGGCCACGGACCCCACCTACCGGGCCGCCGTCAGCCGGATGAAGGCCAAGTTCCCTACCAAGCAGTGGCTCTACGTCATGGATGGCTGGTGGAGCGATACTCACCAGGCGAGGTTCGGCAGCCAGGCCAACATGGGGGCGATCGCCCGCGAGTGGTACAACGTGGCGCGCAACGACTTCAGCGCGGTGCTCCTGGGCATCTTCGGCTGGGACTACTATTCCAAGAATTACCCCTGCAGTGCCCTCCTGGAGCATGTCGCCATCGGCCGCGAGCTCACCGGCAAGGTCCGCCCGCAGACGGCGTCGCCCGTGGGGAGGCTGGAGCAGATCAGCTCGAGCGGCACCGCCATCGGCTACGCCTGCGACCCGGACGGTACGATCTGCGAGGACCCGCGGGTCGACCTCTACGCCAACGGGATCTACTCCACGACGGCCTCTTACCCGACGGTGCACACCGACTTCGTCTTCAACGCCCAGTGCAGCACCGGGGCGGCCTACCGGTTCCGCGCCAGCGTCCCCTGGGCCAGCGGCAAGCTGGTGACGGCGAAGGCCCGCGACCTCGACTCCGGAGCGAGCTTCCTGCTCCCGAGCAACTGTCCGAACAACCCGGCCTGCCTCTGGTACAGCACGTTCTATGAGCCGAAGGGGTACATGGAGGCCATCAGCCCCTCCGGCGTCGCCAGCGGCTGGGTGTGCGATCCGGACGCGCCCCAGGTGTCGAGCAAGGTGCGCCTCGCCCTCGGCAACGGTACCCAGATCGGCGTTTTCACGACGAATCTCGAAAGCGAGCAAGCGGTGGCCGACGAGTGCGGCGGCGGCTATCTCCACCGCTTCAGCGTCCAGCTCCCCCCGTCGGCTCGGTACTGGGACGTCCACGCCTTCGCGCAGGATCTGGTCGGGGGAGGAGAGGTCGAGATCCCCTGGCTCTGCGACGAGGGCTGGTATTGCGTCTGGTACTGAAACGGCCTTCACCGAATGACCACGCGGTTTTGGATCGTGGTGTAGGAAATTGCTTTTCGGCGCAAATCGGGATTTCGGAGTCGGGGCGATGCTTCGGGGCACGAGCGGGCAGCGGTTTTCGACCCGGTTCGCCGCGGATCTCCGACTACGCGATCGCCGCGGCCGTTTCGGGCTGCAATTCCTGGAGCTCCACCGACACCATCTTCGACACCCCGCGCTCTTCCATGGTCACGCCGTAGAGCGTCGAGGCGACTTCCATCGTGAGCTTGTTGTGGGTGATCACGATGAACTGCGTCTCAGAGGACATCTC
>CAZDGO010000253.1:0-4114 GCA_964504825.1 uncultured Gaiellales bacterium | reverse complement strand
ATGTTCGGGAGAGGAGACGCCGTGGTCCGCATGCAGGTGCAATTGACTGAGGCGCAGGTGGCTGCGGTTCGGCTTTCGGCCGAAAAACAGGGTGTCTCGCAGGCAGAGGTGATTCGTCGCGCGCTCGATGCGTTCCTTGCGAAACCGCCGGCGACCGACCGTGCCGCGCTTCGCGAGCGCGCCCGAAGGGCGATCGGGGCGTTTCACGGAGGCCCCTCAGACGTGGCGCTGAGGCACGACTACTACCTCGCAGAGTCGGCGTATGACTGGGTCGACGATGAGTGAGAACCCGGCCTCTCTTCCGCGCGAGGTGTTCGTCGACACCTCAGCATTGTACGCTGCCGTGAACGGGTCCGACGATCAGCACGCTCCGGCTGGAACACTGCTCGACCGCATGTTCTCGCAAGACATCATCCTGGTGACCAGCAGCTACGTCGTCGTGGAAACGACCGCTCTCCTGCAAACACGCCTCGGGCTCAAGGCCGCACGTGCGTTCCTTGATTCAGTCGTCCCCGCGCTCGACATAGCCTGGGTCGAAGCAGACCTGCATGCCAGAGGACTCGAAGCGTGGCGTGCGGCCGGTCGCCGGTCGCTGAGCCTGGTCGACTGCGTCAGCTGCGCGCTCATGCACGAGCTGCGTCTCGACACCGTATTCACGCTCGACCGGCACTTCGCCGAGCAGGGGTTCCGGGTGTTGCCCGAAGCGTGACCGACTCCATTCCTCCGTCGTCCGAGCTGCCGGTCGGACGGACGTCGGCGCCCGCGCCTCGCGTCCCAGAAAAGACCGGCGGCGGCGCGCCCGACTGGCGCGCCGCCCCCGAGACTACCAACCGAGTTCGGCCCTACTTCTCCGCGTCCGCGACGATCTTCTTCATCTCCGCGTGCACGTCGGGGTCGAGCGGAGCAGGCTGGTGCGTCTTCAGAAGCTCGATCGCGATGGCGTTCGCCCGCGTGATCGAGTCCGTCGCGCCCCGCTTCTCCCAGGATCCTCTAATCCGGCGGTCGAATACCTTGACCTTCGACTGCTCCTTCGGCATGTAGTTCAGGGTGTGCCTCTCTTTCAAGAAGTTGTTCCCTGAACCGATCTTGTGGATGACATCGATCCCGACGGTGCCTGCGTCCACTGGTGCTCCTCGCACCACGCGCTTCACCATCGAGGCGATCTCGTTGTCAAGCACAAGCTGTCCGTAGGAGAATGTGACCCCTAGCTCGAGCATCCCCATCCCATATATCAGGTTGGACCCTGCCAACGCTGGTAGCAGACTGGTGATGGTTTTCTCGTGCCCGGCTTGGAGGTCACTTATCTTGGAATCCGCCTAACCACCGGCAACATAACTCGGCAGGTTGTAGAAGTTGGATAGTTCGGCCACCGACGCCGAGATCATGCCCAGCTCCGGCGCCCCTACGGGGGCCGTGGCGTAGGTCATGTCGAACATGGTGGTGGAGCTCCCGTACATGGCGGGAGATCCGGGGTTCGTCAGCTGAGCCAGCGTGATGCCGGCCAGTACTTCAGCGTTGTGAGTCACCAGCGTCCCCGATACCGACACCGGGCTGGAAGCTCCCGACATGGCCATGGAGAGGACGTTGATGGGGCAGCCCCAGCGCGCGCTCTCCATGATGACCTCGCAGGTCACCGTGTGCAGCATCAGCGGGCTGGTGGGGCATACCAGGGTAGAGACGAGGGGCCGTTCGGCCAACTCCTTCTTGCCCCCGGCGATCAACGCGGCCATCTCGAACATCCGCCGGGCATTGGCCCCGCTGGAGACGTCGATGTGGTGCACGTGCTTGCCGGTGTTCAGGAAAGCGGCCTCCAGCATGTGGAGGTCATAGGACGTGTCGGGCATGTCGCGGGCAACCACGGCCGTGGAGTACACGTCCACGTTCTCCATGGCGTCGCACAGCAACGCCGTCTTGCCCATGTCCTCTTTAGTGGTCTCGCTGAGTTCACCGGTCTCCGGATCGACGATCATGATGCCACAGCCAAAATCGGTGTAGCCGACCGCCTTCCCGCCCATCCAATAGTCATACTGGGGGTCCCGGGCCGCGAGCAGGATGTGACTCGGGCAGGTAGACAGTGCCTGTTCCACCACGTGGGCGGGGAACTTGACCACCTTGGTATCCCGGTTGACGATGCAACCGCCCTCTTCGAGCAGGTCTAGAGCTTCGTCCAGATGCACTTCTACACCCGTCAGACGCAGTACCTCGAGGGTCATCTCGTGGATGGCCTCGAGCTGGTCGTCGGTGTACATCCGGAGGCCCCAGCCGCGATTCTCCTCAGAGGAGGCGCTTGGACCTCGTTTCATGCGTTCGTACCTCCTTGTCGCGTGTCGAAGCGCGGCGACGGATCGCGCCGCCGCGGCGTCTCCTAGGAAACGGCTTCCTTCGCCCGGTGCACGGCCTCGGTGGCGCTCTCAGCGAAGATGTCGGCACCGATCTTGTCGGCCCAGTGTTGCGTGGCGGCCGCGCCGCCCACCATAGTCTTCACCTGGTCGCGAATGCCGGCCGCGGTGAGAGCGTCCTCGAGTTTCTTCTGCCCGGTCATGGTGGTCGTCATCAGTGCGGAACTGCCCACCAGATCGGCGTTCGTCTCCTTGGCCACCCGCACGAACTCAGCGATGGCTACGTCGCGGCCCAGATTGTGGACCTCGAAACCCGACACCTCCAACAGTGTGGCCACGATGGTCTTGCCTATATCGTGAACGTCACCCTCGATCGTGCCGATGACCACCTTGCCCAACTTGTCCTGCCTGGCTTTCTCGGGGAGGGCCTTCTCCAGCACCGCGAGGGCGGCCGTCATGCAGTCGGCCGCGATGATCATCTCCGGCAGACTCATCTCCTCGGCTTCGAAGAGTTCGCCCGCCATGCGCATGCCCGCGGTGAAGCCTTCCTGGAGGATCTCCAGGGGGTCGAGTCCGCTCGCTAACGCGTCTTTGGCCACCTGCACTGAGGCGTCTTCATCGACCGCGAGCACCGCGGCGATGGCCTTCTCGATAGCTTCTTCCTTGGTCAGTGTTGCCATACTCTTACATCACCTCCTCTCTCATCTGGGGATACTCCCACCGACCGAAAGTCGGCGTATGCGCCACGCCGTGGGGCACGCGCCCTTAGCGGCGATGGTTCCACCAGCAGCAAACCTAGATCATCGGCCATGGCTTTCAGGACACCCGCAGCCTCACGCCGCGCTTCCTCGGCATCTCGACCGCGGGTGACGATCGTAGCCACCCACTCTCTATCCGGCGCCGGACCATCTGTCAGCGCCACGTGCGCGCCGTAGAAGCCCTCGGCCAGCCGCAGAGGGCCGGCGGCGGCCAGCGCGTGCTCACCGACCACCTCCAGGCCGCCCGCCGACGCGCGGACATGCTGATACACGGCCGCACGGCGCCGTGATCGGTCCACCACGGGCAACCGGCCGCCGACACAGGCTTCCACCATGAGCGCCACCATGTTGAGGTCACAGGCGTGGTAGACGGCGGTGGGCGTCTGGCTGGGTAGGCGGGCATCGATCTCGATCACCTTGGGCACGAGCCCCTGGACCATGACCTCTACGTCCATCAGACCCTGAAGACCCATGTGCTCGGCTATCCGGCGGCCGGCGTCCTCAAGGGCGGTTATGGTGCGCGGATCTGCTTCCGCGGGGGCCACGACACGCATACAATCGTAGTCGGCGTCGAACTCCAGGGTGGTGGGCACCAACGCCTCGACGTCTCCCCCCAGAGCTATCACCTCGAGCGACAGCGACGGTCCCTCGACGAATTGCTGCACCACGACTTCGTGACCGGTGGCTTCAAGAGCCGTCCGCGCGCGGCGCAGGTCGGCGGCGCAGCCCGCCACCGTGACGCCCTCACTGCCGCTCGAGCCGCTCGGCTTGACCACCACCGGATATCCGCACTCCGGCCACGGCAGTGGCCGGGGAAGGTCGATCTCAGCGAACAGTCGGTCGGAGCGCAGCTTCGAGGACGACACCGCATACGAGGGCAGGTGAAACGCGAAGGGCACGCCCCAGTCGGCAAGGTGCGCGTCGAGCCACCGCAATGTGCCCAGGTCCTCGCACGCCGGTAGGACGGCGTCGCAGGACACGAGCAGGCGGCGGGCACGCTCTTCATCCGCCATCACA
>CAZDGO010000252.1:0-4133 GCA_964504825.1 uncultured Gaiellales bacterium | reverse complement strand
GGCAGCAGCAGGCCCTGGAGGTACTGCGAGCCGACGATCATCGGCAGCAGGTCGATGCCCGGGATAAGGACGACGAGCGGATGCGCCCCATCAACAAAGCCGGGCCTCGGCTCCTCGGCGGGCGAGTTTCAGAGGCCGCGCCCGTGTCGGTGGACGAGGCACGGAGGGCGCTGGGTCTCGATGCGGTGTTGGTCGACGCGCGCCAGCCCGCGGTTCACGCGGATGCGCACATCCCGGGATCCGTGTCCATCCCAACCGGATCGTCCTTCGGGACCTGGCTGGGCTGGGTTGTCGACGCCGACCGGCCCCTCCTCCTTCTGCTCGACGATGCGCAGGACTGGGATGACCTCGTCCGCCAGGCCCTGCGCATCGGCTACGAACGAGTGGAGGGTTACCTGGCCGGCGGCATCGAGGCTTGGCGCAAGGCTGGTCTGCCGACGGAATCGACCGGTCGCCTCACGGTTGAGGAGCTGGCCGCGCGCCTTGCCGCCCCAACTCCCGGCGCACCGCTTGTCATCGACGTTCGTCAGGTGACCGAATTTGTCGCAGGACACGTGCCCGGCTCAGTACACATCAGGGGAGGGGACCTCCCTTCACGGCTGCGCGATCTGCCGCGCGACCGCCCGATCGCCACGATCTGCACATCCGGCTACCGGTCGAGCGTCGCCGCATCACTTCTGCGCGGCGCGGGGTTTGCCGATGTGTCTTGGGTTTCGGGTGGGCTGCCGTCGTGGCAGGCCTCCGGTCTGCCTGTGGAGTGCGGGGACGCGCCCGCAGTGGCGCCGCGCGCCGCCCAGTCGAGCACAACTCCTTCATAGGAGCGGCCCAAGCTTCCTCTGACCTGGGTACTGCACGCCGATTTCACCCTCGGCGGATTGCACCCAGCGCGGGCGATGGCCATTACGTGAGCCGCTGGCGCCGCGTCTGTTGTTATCTCGCGCGTCCCACGAAGGCTTGGGACGACCCCTCTCCGCCCAAACGACACCCCTACGCCGTACCGACCCCACGTTGCGAGCGGCTGAGGATGCTCTCGACGCAAATGTCTAGCGCCTCACCAAGAGAGGTCGTTGCCTCCCAGCCCAATTTATCCCGGGCCTTTGTGACGTCGGGGATCCGGCGCCGAACGTCATCGGCGAAGCCGGGTAGGAAGTCGAACCGAAGAATTTCATCTGCCGGGTATAAACCGTGGGCCTTTGCCCGCGCGAACAGCTGCTGGGCCAGTTCTTTCATCGTTACCGGTGAAGGATTGCCCAGGTTGAACGTTGCGTTGCGGGCGGCATCGGAAAATGAATGCTCAGCGATCCCCCGCGCGACATCTTCGATCCAAGTAAAGCACCGTACCTGCTCTCCGTCACCTAAGATCTGCAGCGGGTTCGCCCGGCGGACGCACAGCGCCTCGACGAAATCGGCGAAGACATGGCTCATCCCAACTTCGCCTTCGGCTCGTTCGCTAGGTGTAATGATGTTGAATGGCCGCCAAACGACGAAGTCGAGCCGAAATTCCTGCGCGAAGGCACGGGACATGCGTTCCCCAACGAGTTTGGAAAGCCCGTAGTCCGTGAGGGGGGTGCCGAATCGCTCGGCATCTTCCTCTGCGGTCGGGGTGTGCTCGACACGCTCATACACCATCGAACTGGAGACGTAGGCGACCCGTGCCACTCCAGAGCGAACGGCCGCTCGCAAGATGTTTGCGTGCAGACTCAGGTCATTGGCGAGGATCGTGCCTGGGTATCTGTGGAAGCCGCCGACTCCGTAGATAGTGGCGGCACCCTGAATGACGCCCTCCATCCCGGCCATGACGCGGTTAACCACGTCCGCGTCAGTCAGGTCAGCCTCTACGAACTCGTAATCCCGGCTTCGGCGGACCGGACCATAACGTGAAAAGTTGTCGACCCCTACGACTTCGTGCCCTCCGGCCAAGAGGTAAGGGATCACCGCCTGCATCAGCGATCCCTCGCTTCCTGTGACCAGGATCCTCATGCTTTTGCGCCTTGCGCAAGCGCCTCCGTGTCCCGCTGGAGGCCATCAGCAAGGCGAAAGATGCCGTTGTCTGACAGGTAACGCATTCCTGCCCAGAACCCCCAGATGTCGATCATCTGACAGGCAGGGTTATCGATGGCCTTCGCCACCGAAGTGAGATCCGCAAAGGCAGTATGGGGCGTCATCAGCACGACGCAGTCAGCTCCGGCCAGAGCCGACACCTCCTCAAACCCGTCGACCAGAGGATCGATACATACGACCTCCCGATAGCCATCATCCAGTTGCTTCCGAAGTTTGAATGACAGCGAATTGCGGATGTCGTCGTTATCCGCTTTGAAGGCCATGCCTAGAATCCCGATCTTCCTGATGTGTGGCATCTGGTCGATCTTCATCGCGATCTGAGCGGTCATTCCTTCATTGATCTTGAAGGACGTGCTGATCAAGTCCGGAAACGGTAGCCGCTCGAGCAAGAAGAACCCATCCTTGTAGAGACACGGACCGCCGACATTGGGGCCTGGCCGTGGAACACTGAGGCGGGGATAGTCCTGGTTGATCGCGTCGATTAGCCGGTTCGCGTTCGCACCCCATTGGTCGGCGATGAGGTGGACCTCGTTCGCAAATGCAAAACTGAGGTAACGCGCCATGTTGGTGATGAGTTTGCCCAACTCAGCCTCAACAGGCGTCAGGCGGGGACAGTTGTTCCGCACGTAGGTGCTGAAGAATTCAACCGCGCGCGTATAGCTGGTGTCATCGAAAGCCCCGACGATCTGTGGCAGTGACTGGAGCTCGTCGATGCTCCGTCCCTGCAGAACCCGCTCGGGAGCGAACACCAAATGGAAGTCCACTCCGCACTGCCAGCCCTTTGCTTGCTCGATCATTCTTCGCACCCGCTGAGTGGTGCCGGGCGATACCGTGCTACGCAGGACGACAAGTTGGTCTCGCTGAAGGAACGGCGTCAGAGTTGTAACGATGTCGCGGAGGATGCCGAATCGCGGATTAGAGTTCTCGTCGATAGGCGTGCCCAGCACGATGACGACTACGGCAGCATCGCGTACGACTGACGGATCGGTCGTCATGCGAAGCTTGTCCTGTCGTAAAGCTCGCTCGAGATATTCGGCCCCACGCTCCTCCATGAAAGGCATCTGTCCCTTCATGATCAGCCTGTTGGCCGTCTCATTTGGGTCCACCCCGTCGACCTGATGACCGACATGTGCCAGCACCAGTCCCAGGCCCAACCCGACGTGGCCTGCCCCACCGATTACTGCGACCCGACTCGGCACCATACTGGTTCGTCCCCTCCGCGCCCTTCTTGGATGATCCAACACCGTCGTCTCGTCTTCTCCCGCCGTCTTAGCGTCGACAGTTCCCGGGTGGGTGGCCGCGCCGGCTGTAGAGATACATCTGCCTCCCGGAGCTCATCGGTACCGAGGGTCACCTACGGGATCGCGGCAAAGTCTACCGAAGCCGTGTGCAGCGTGGTTCGCGGCCTGGATGGCTAGGGTCCGCGCTCGCGATTCCGAACCGAACGGGCGTTCGGAAACTGCTGAGGCGGCTAAACGACGTGCAGTTTCGCACCGACATGAGCAGCGAGGGCATGCTGCTTTCTGGTCGAGCTTGCGGTCGATCTCCCCAAGCCCGGTGAGCGGGCCTCTACCTCGTCGAGGATGGTGTCGCCACATGAGTCGAGTCGAATGTCGACCGAGGCCCGGGTCGGGCCCATACGGTCGCTCGCCAGCGACGTTGTTTTTCTGCGACGCCTCGATCGTGATCCGCGCGTGCTTTGCGCCCTGCCAGGGACGGCGCTCATCTAGTTCGCACCCCGAGCGCCTCGAGCAGCCCCGTCCCGAGGAGGACGACGTCGAGGGCGATCACCAGCCCCACCGCGCCCCAGGCCAGCACGTTCAGGAGCCGCCCGTTCCGGTAACGGCCCATGAGCCGCTTGTCGTTGACCAGGAGCACCATGAAAACGAGGACGACCGGCAGCAGCAGGCCCTGGAGGTACTGCGAGGAGATGATCACCGGCAGCAGGTCGAGGCCTGGGATCAGGACGACGAGCGCCCCGAAGGCCAGCACGAACGTGTAGATGCCGAAGAACGTTGGCGCGTCGCGGAACGGCTTGCCGACCCCGGACTCCCAGCCGAACGCCTCGCAGA
>CAZDGO010000251.1:0-4142 GCA_964504825.1 uncultured Gaiellales bacterium | reverse complement strand
CGAGAATTTCTGCCGGAGATTGTTGCGAGAAGCCGGGTATCAGGAGACAAAGGTGACCGGCAAGCCAGGAGATCGAGGGATCGATGGAACAGGATTGCTCGAGCTTGGCCCGCTCGTCAAGCACCGCATCGCGTTTCAGTGCAAGAAATACTCGGGATCCGTCAGCTCAGAAGAAGTCCAGAGTTTTCGTGGCGCCATCGAGGGCGTGGCTGAGCACGGAATCATCTTCACTACGGGAACGTACACGGCTCAGGGGCGTCAGGAAGCCGCGAAAGCGGGCGCACGCCTAATCGAGCTCATAGACCGGGACGGGTTGGTCGAGCTGTGCGAGAAACATGGGTTGGGACTTTCTAAGGTGCAGACGTATCGAGTGGACCGGACATTTTTCGAGGCGTTCGAGTAGGTGGGCCTTCTCGTCGTGTAGTTGATCGGGCACTGGCCTCGCCCGAGGTCGGCCTCTGAGCCAGCCTCACCCCGCATTCGAGCTGCTCCGCCAGCATCAGCGACCGATGGTGATATCGTGAGCGGGAAGGCACCCGCTAATGGCAGCCTCCAAACACACTCCACCCGCGGCCAGCTGTCGCAAGAGCCGCATCCCACTCTTCAAGACCACCTGAGAAGAGGCTGACTGGTGGGATACCCACGACGTCACCGGCTACCTGGATGAGCTGACTCCCGTCAAGCTCGTCGTCACGCCGCGTCCCGCCCCCCGCCCTGTCGTCGTCCCGCTTGACCCGGACGGCTACACCGCCCTGGAAACCAAGGCCAGGGAGCGAGGCCTCACGCCCACCGCCCTCGCCAAGGAATGGTTCAAGGAGCGCCTCCGCTCCGCCTGAGCGCGAACCTCTTCGCCCTTATCCTCCGGCACTTAGCAACCACGTTACACTGCTAAGCAGGAAGCCACACCCATGGCCGGTACCCAGACCGTCCGCGTCAGCAGCAAGCACCAGATCGCCATTCCCGCCGCCGCCCGCCGCCAGCTCGGCATCCAGGCCGGCGATGAGCTCATTGTCGATGTCAGACCGGGCAAGCCGGGCCACCTCGTGCTCATGCGTCGGCCAAAGACCCCCGAGGAGTGGGCGCGCGGACTCTCCGAGCTCAATGCCCAGATCTGGAGCGGCGTCGACACGGACCGCTACATCCAGGAAGAGCGCGACTCGTGGACCGAACGCCCGGACTCGCCCAAGCCATAAGCCCCGGTTCCCTCGTCGCCATCGATTCGATGGCTGTGATCTACCGCGTCGAGTCGTCCCCTAACTACCGCCCTATCGTCGAGCCGTTCTTCGACGCTCTCGCCGCCGGCGCTTTCCACGCGGTCACCTCCGTCGTCACCCTCATGGAAATTGCAGTCGATCCCCTGCGCCTTGACAACCCGCGCCTCGCAGACGCCTACGAAGAGTATCTCCTCGCCTACCCCAACCTCACCATCGTCGACGTCGATCGCGCCATCACCCGCCGCGCCGCCGAGCTGCGTGACGCCTACCGCCTACGCGCCGCCGACGCCATCCAGGTGGCTACCACTCTCATTGCCGGGGCGCAGTACTTTCTCACCAACGATCGTGCGCTGCCCCGAATCCTCGGCATGCAACTGCTCTTGATCGACTCCTTCATCGAGGCCACTCCGTGACCCACTCCGCCGGCTACTCCGAAGACGCCCTCATCGAACAGCCCGCCATCGCCCTCTTCGACCTCCTCACCAAACCCACCCCCACACTCACCAAGCGCCAGGAAGCCGACATCAAGCAGGTCGCCTGCGACCTCCTTGCCACCCTCAAGCGCGAGAAGCTCGTCTTGGACTGGCGCTCCCGCCTTCAGACCCGCCCCGACGTCCGCGAAACGATCGAGACCTTCCTAGACCAGCTCCCCGAGTCCGCCTACCCCCAATCCATCCACGACCCAAAGTGCAACCTCACCTACCAACATATCTTCGAGTCCTACCCGGGCCACTGACGCACGCCATTCGCGTTACGCCGGTGTAATCCCGACACCCGTTTGGACAACCACGGATTCTGGGCAACCTCGCGTACTGGAGGCTTCCCAATAAACGGAGTCTCCACTGAACCGGGGTCGGTTCACCTGGTGCGGCCTCGACTCCCACCACGACCACATGACGCTGCTCGTGCTGCGGGTGCCGCGGTGAGCCGCACTGGCTAGGCGGAGGCAGCGTCGTGGCCTACAAACCGAGACAGTACCTTACGACCTGCCCGACTTCCGCTAGCTTAAGTGGTGAGAGCGTCCCGGCGGGACAGGACGGGAAACGGCGGTGTGCGAGCGACCGTACCTGAAAGCAAAGGAACACCGTCTGCTCGGGGAGACCCGTCTCGGCCGGCTGGACGCGCACGTTGGATGGCTAGTCCCGCGCGATGTGGTCGCCACGCGTGCCGGGGACAACCGTCACCACGAGCGGCGAGTCATTCAGCGTGTCGATAGACAGGACCACCACCGGCCGCGTGCCGGCTTGCTCGGTTCCTTGCGCGGGATCGAGATTGACAAAGTAGATGTCGCCGCGCCGGATCGGCATGGCTCAGGCACTACCGTCGGCGTCACCTGGCGCAAAGAGGAGGTTGATCTTGTCCGATTCTCGTCTGACGCCCGGATCGCGGGCCCTACCAGCACATCTTCGAGTCCTTCCTACCCCGGGTAAGGACAATGCGTCCCTCCTCATGAGCTATGAATTCTGGCGTGTGGGCTCCTCGGGGAAGACGTTTGCAAGCGGCGGCGCGCTCCATAGATCGGGCGTGACCGGATGAACTGTTGTCAGCCAGTCATCCACGTAGCGCTTGTCCTCGACGTGTTGCCGAACAGCGTCGGCCACGGCCTCACCCGACCAGCCGTCGAGCACCAGTGCCGCCAGTTCGTCCCGAATGGCCTGACACGATGGATCCATCGCTCGATCGTGCAGCTCCCCGGGGTCTTCGTCCAGATTGAACAGCTGCGGCGTCGAGAAGCCGTGGTAGTGAATCTGCTTCCAGGGCCCGCGCCGGATCATCCGTGAAGGTGGGAACCCGCCGACGTGCATGCTTTCGACGTAGATCTCAGGTCGCCAGGCAAGTGGGTCTGGTTCGCCCCCGCGCAGCAGTGGTGTGATCACTCGCCCCGACGTGTACGGTAATGGCGGCGCGTCACCCAGCTCGAGTACCGTCGGCGCCAGGTCGATCAAGCTCACCGGGTCGCCCACCACGTGTCCGGCGGCAAAAGTGCCCGGCCAGGACGCGATCAGCGGTACCCCGGCGGATGCCTCGTACATGTAGTTCTTCTGCCAGAGACCGTGCTCGCCCAGCATGCCACCGTGGTCCGACGTGTAGAACACTGCCGTCTCTTCGCGCAGCCCCGCTTCCTCCAACGCCGTCATGATCTCGCCAACGTGCGAGTCAATCAGGCTGACCAGGCCGTAGTAGCTGGCTCGTCCAATGCGGATCTCTTCATCGGTCAGCGCCTGCGTCTGACGGCTGTCTAGCCACCCGCGGATGCCTGGATGCGCACCGTCCGGAAAGTCCGGACGCCTCTCGGGTAGTGTCACCGACGGCAAGAAGCGATCGAAGAGCGGCCGTGGCGCGATGTACGGGTTGTGCGGCTGGATAAACCCCACGACAAGACAAAATGGGCGCACCTGCGCGGCATCATCCTCCAGGCGCCCGGCCCCACCTCGTTGCGCCAGGTACTCCACCGCGGCGCGGGTCACGTCGGCGTCATACGCTTGGAAGCCCGTCCGGCCCGGCCCGGCGATGACGACGCCGTCCTTGCTTTGGCCCTGACTGGCCCAGGGAATGTCTCCCAGATGCGCCTTTGCCCGACCGTCGCTCGGGCCCGAGATGTCGCCGGCAATTCGCTGCGTGAAACCGTGACGCTGGTCGGCCAGCGTGAAGTGCATCCGGCCGCACAGCACCGTGTCATAGCCACCGCGCGTGAGGCCGTGTGCAAAGGTCGGATAGTGGGACGCGAAGTGACAGCTGTTGGACCAGACGCGTACTTCGGAACAGCTCCGGCCGGTCATGAAGCACGCGCGCGACGGAACGCACAGTGGCGAGCCCGTGTACGCACTCGCGAAGCGCACACCGTCACGGGCCAGCCGGTCGAGGTGGGGAGTCTGCGCAACATCGTCCCCGGCCGAGCCCAGCACGTGCGGACTGTGCTGGTCCGCC
>CAZDGO010000250.1:0-4153 GCA_964504825.1 uncultured Gaiellales bacterium | reverse complement strand
GCAGTCGGTGCCGGCGGCGTGGCCTCAGCCGCGGTCCCGGCACCGGCGGCGGATTCCGACCCGCCCTCCGGCAGCTCCAGCAGGACTATCGCGCGGGCCGGATGTCGTTGGGCCAGCCGGGAGATCACGCTGCTCACGAGATCGGCGGTGTCTTCGCCGGTCGCGTAGATGACCAAGTTAAGCTCGCGGAGCCGCATGATCCCACCGCTGCCCCGGGCACGCGCCTCGTCGCCGGCTGTCTCCCACAGACGAGTCAACTCAGCCTCCGAGTCGCGCATGCGCACCTTGCGCGAGCTCCCCAGGGTGAAGACCACGCTGTCCTGCCCCTCGTCGTCCACGTTGGCGCCTCCCGCGCTCATAGCCGGCGCCACTCTCGGCCGCCCGCATCCACCAACGCCTCCGCGCCCTCTGGCCCCCAGCTGCCGGCGTCGTACATGTACGGCGCGGCGGCCCCTGGAGTGGCCCAGCGCTGCACGATCCCGTCCACGAACCTCCAGGCCGCCTCCACCCCGTCATCGCGGGTAAAGAGCGCCGAATCACCCAATAGACAGTCAAGCAGCAGTCTCTCGTAGGCCTCGGCCGTTCGAGATCCGAAGGAAGTGCCATAGCGAAAATCCATGTGAACGGGATGCACCCGCGACGTCGGACCGGGCACCTTAGATCCGAACTTCAAAGTGATGCCCTCATCGGGCTGGATGTGCAGGGCGAGGACGTTGGGCTCCGGAACCGCCCCGGTGTCACGGCCGAAGAGAAGAAGGGGCGGAGACTTGAACTGCAGAGCGATCTCAGTGACCCGTTTGGGCATGCGTTTTCCGGTGCGCAGAAAGAACGGCACGCCGGCCCAGCGCCACGTGTCCACGAACGCCCGCACGGCCACGAAGGTCTCGGCGCGCGACTCGGCCGAGACCCCCTCTTCCTGTCGATATCCGGCCGCGTGGTCGCCGTGCGAGAGTCCCGCGCGGTACTGGCCGCGGACCACTGCCCTGTCGACCTCAGCCCCTGTAAGCGGCCGCAGACTGTTCAGCACCTTCACTTTCTCGTCCCGCACCGCGCCGGCTTCGAACGACACCGGCGGCTCCATCGCCACCAGGGCAAGCAGCTGGAGCATGTGGTTCTGGAGCATGTCGCGGATCGCACCGGCTTCCTCGTAGTATGCGCCGCGGCCTTCCACCCCCAGGTCCTCGGCCACCGTGATCTGCACGTGATCCACATATTGTCGATTCCAGACCGGCTCGAATATGCCGTTGGCCAGCCGGAAGACCAGGATGTTCTGCACCGTCTCCTTGCCCAGGTAGTGGTCGATGCGGTAGATCTGGTCCTCGCGGAACCCGCGGCGTAGCTGCCCGTTGAGCAGTCGAGCCGTGGCCAGATCTCGGCCGAACGGTTTCTCGACCACGATGCGGGCCCATCCGGGGGCGTCCTGTTCGCCGGCCAGGCCCGCCGACCCCAATCCCTCGATCACCTGCTCGTACGAACTGGGAGGCACCGCCAGATAGAAGAGGCGATTGCCTGTATGCACCCTGTCCACGTCGAGCGACCGCAGCGTCTCCGACAGCCGGCGGTACGTCTCCGGATCGCCGAACTCGCCGGAGCTGAACCGAAGACCGGAGGCGAATCCTCTCCACACCTCCTCCTGCACCTTCTCCCCCAGAAACTCATCGAGGGCAGCGCGGATGGAGGCTCGGAACTCCTCGTCCCCCCACGGACGGCGACCGACCCCCACGATGGAGAAACCCGCGGGCACCAATCCTTGGGCGTACAGACGATACAACGAGGGAACCAGCTTGCGGGCGGTCAGGTCGCCGGTGACCCCGAATATGACCACCGTGGAGGGGTCCGGTTTGCGCCGCATCCTCAGTCCGGCCCGTAGCGGGTTATCCGAGGCGCCGATCGTGCTCACCCGAGCCCCTAGCCCGCGATGACGCGCACCAGACAGGCGTCAGTCATCGGGGGGAGAGCGCGACGCGTTTCCCGTCGAGGGCGGCCCACAAGGAGGCGAAGCTGTCGGCGAAGGCCTTCACCCCTTCAGTCTCGAGCTGAGCGGTGACGTCCTTCATGGAGATGCCGTGCCCCTCGATAGCCGCCAGTCGCGACCGGGCTTCGTCCAGACCCTGGCTCAAGGTAGGCGCGACCACGCCGTGGTCGCGGAACGCGTCCAGCGTCGCCTGTGGCATCGTGTTTACCGTGTGTACCCCGATGAGCTCCTCTACGTACAGCACGTCGCGATAGGTCGGGTTCTTGGTGCTCGTGCTGGCCCAGAGAGGCCGCTGGACCCGTGCGCCCCGGTCGGTCAGCGCGCCCCAACGCGGACCCCGGAACGTCTCCGTGAAAGCTTGATAGGCGAGTTTGGCATTGGCGATCGCCGCCTTGCCCTGCAGGTTCCGCAGCTCCTGGGCGACAGTGGCGTCGCCGCTCTCGTCGGCGAGCTTCCCGAGGCGTGAATCCACTTTGGAGTCTACGCGGCTCACGAAGAAACTGGCCACACTCCTCACGCTCGCCAGGCTCGGCACATCCGCTCCGGCTTCCCGAGCAGCCTCGAGCTGTTCGAGCCCCCCCAGATAGGCTTCCATGACCTGGTTGTAGCGCTCCAGGGCGAAGATCAGGGTGATGTTGATGCTCACGCCCGCGCCGATGAGGCGACGCACTGCCCGGATGCCGGCTTCCGTGGCCGGCACCTTCACGAGTACGTTCGGACACCCCACGAGCGCGCGCAGCCGGTGAGCCTCAGCCACCGTGGCCTCTGTGTCGAGGGCCAACGACGGAGCCACCTCGATACTTACCCACCCGTCTTCCGTGCCCGATGCTTCCCACACGGGCCGCAGCAGATCCGCGGCCATGCTCACGTCACGGCACGTCAGGGAGTCTAGGAGTCCATCGGTGGTGGAGCCACCCGCCACGAGACCCTGGATGTCGGCGTCGTAGTCCGTCGACTCGGTTATCGCCTTCTGGAAGATGCTCGGGTTCGAGGTGAGACCGACTACCCCGTCGTCCTCGATCATCTGCCTCAGCCCGCCCGACAGGAGCAGTCCCCTGCTTATGTTGTCGTACCAGACGCTTTGACCCAACGTGTGGAGTCGAGTCAACGGGTTCTCAACCATGGTGTTCCTCCATGCTCATCAGCCGCTCGGCCTCCTCGACCACGCGGGCTACGGTAATACCCAACTCTGCGAGCGCCTGCGCTCCAGGCGCCGAAGCGCCGAACCGATCGATCCCCACCACGGTGCCGCGGGTGCCCACCCAACGCTCCCAACCCATGCTCGCTGCCGCCTCCACCGCAACACGGGCGGTCACTTCGGACGGCAGCACCGCGTCACGGTACCCCCGCTCCTGTTCAGAAAAGATCTCCCAGCACGGCAGCGCCACGACACGGGTGCCCACTCCGCCCCGTTCCAACACTTCGCGGGCCTCCAGAGCCACGGCGACTTCAGAGCCAGTCGCCACGAGAAGCATCTGGACGGCACCGGCTCCGCCTCCCGCTTCCGCCAGCACATATCCACCCCGCAGCACCCCTTCGGCCGCCCCGAGCACGCTGCGGTCCAACACAGGTAGATTCTGCCTGCTCAGAACAAGGGCGGTGGGTCCATCGCGATGTTCGAGCGCCAGTTGCCAGGCCAGCGCGGTCTCGTTGGCGTCACTGGGGCGAACGACCCTCAGGTTCGGAATGGCCCGCAGCGACGACAGATGCTCGATGGGCTGGTGTGTGGGACCATCCTCTCCCAGTCCGACGCTGTCGTGCGTGAACACGTAGGTCACAGGTGCGCAAGAGAGGGCCGCCAGCCGGATCGCGGGCCTCATGTAGTCGGAGAAGATCAGGAACGTGGCTCCATAGGGGTGGACCCCCCCATGGAAGGCCAGACCGGTGAGGATGCCGCCCATGGCGTGCTCCCGCACCCCGAAATGCAGGTTGCGTCCGCTCCTCGAATCGCGCTGGAAGTGACCGCACGGCTCCTCGCCGCACGTGGTAAGCAACGTGTTGGTCGAAGGAGCCAGGTCGGCCGACCCGCCGATGAGTGTGGGGACAGCCGGAGCGAGGGCGTTGAGGGTCTTGCCCGACGCGACGCGGGTGGCGATGGACTCGCCCGCCGCGAACACGGGCAGCAGGGCCCCCAAGTCCGCGGGCAGTGCGCCCGCCAGCGCCCCCGCGAACGCGTCG
>CAZDGO010000249.1:0-4155 GCA_964504825.1 uncultured Gaiellales bacterium | reverse complement strand
GTTGGGCCTGCTACGGGTGCCCGCGGTCTGGCGCGCGCTGGAGCAACGTACTGTGGCGCGCGAGACCGCCGAGCCGTTGTGGCAGTTCGCCGTTTCTTTGCTCGCTATCGCAGCTGCGTTCACCGCGGTGCGCGTCCTGCGCCGTCGCGGCCTCCTCCTGTCGCTTGGTCTGGCGCCCGGCACTCAGGCAAGGGTCGCCGACTGGCTTGGTGTTCCCACGTTGGTGCGCCGCGGCCTCGCCGAGCCGGCGTTTGCCGTCGCCCTCCTCCTCCGGCGTCTCGACGATCGCGTGATTGATGCCGGCGTCTGGGGCGTTGCCCGCTCGGCCCTCCGCTCCGCCGCCTGCATTCGCTCTCTCGACGAGCTCGTCGTCGATGGCGCGGTGCGCGGCGTCGCCACGGCCGCCATGTTCGGCGCCGCCGCATCACGTACCATAGATGATCTTGGCATCGACGGAGCCGTGGAGTGGATAGTCCGAGCGAGCTGGTGGTCGGGTAGGCAGGTGCGCCGGATGCAGACCGGCCTCTCTCACCAGTACTACGTTATCGTCGTCGTGGGCCTCGTGCTCGCCCTCGCCTTCACCGCCATGAACAGCTAACCGAGGTCGAGCACGGCAACCACCGCTGAGGAGCAAAGAAGATGCTGACCGCCATCATCCTGGTACCGCTGCTCGGCGCACTGCTCGTCGCGCTCATGCCCGCAACCCGAGCACCCCTTGCTCGGCCCATCGCTTTGGCGCTCTCGTTCGCGCCGCTGGTCCTCACGGTGCTCGTCTGGTTACGCTTCGAGGGCGGTCCCCTGCCGGAGCAGATCGAGTCGATCCGCTGGATACCCGCCTTGGGCGTGGGGTACAAAGTGGGCGTCGATGGCATCTCACTGCCCCTGGTCGCGTTGACCGCCCTCCTCCTCCCCGTGTCGATGGCCTACCCGCTCGACCTACTCGGTCGCGAGCGTGCCTACTACGCTATCTTCCTTTTTCTCGAAGCCGCATCGCTCGGCGTGTTCCTGGCCCTCGACCTGTTCTTGTTCTTCATCTTCTGGGATCTGACCCTTGTCGGCATGTACTTCGTGATCGCTATCTGGGGCCACGGCGACGCCCTGCGTTCGGCCCTCAAGTTCTTCATATACACGTTGAGCGGCTCGCTGGCCATGTTGCTCGGGATCCTCGGTTTATACCTCGCGACCTCGCCGCGGTCCTTCGACATGGTCGCTCTCATCCAGCACCCCCCTTTGCCCGGCGGCGGTTTGCGCCCCAGCCTGGTCTTTCTTGGCTTCGCCATCGCTTTTCTGATCAAGTCGCCACTCGTACCCTTCCACACCTGGCTTCCGCCGGCTCACGTCGACGCTCCCGGGCCCGGCTCGTCCGTCCTCGCAGGCATTCTGCTGAAAATGGGCACCTATGGCTTCATCCGCATCAGCCTGCTCATGTTGCCGGACGCGTTTCGCAAGTACGCGCTCGCACTCGCCATAGTCAGCGTCGTGAGCATCGTCTACGGCGCCCTAGTCAGCCTAGCCCAGACAAACCTAAAGCGACTGATCGCGTACACGAGCATCGCCCACATGGGCCTTGTCGTGCTCGGGGTGGCGGCGGCGGGGGGAGTGCTCGCCGGTGACGTCGAAGCGCGCCGCATCGCCCTCGATGGGGCCGTCGTCGGCATGGTGAGCCATGGCCTGATCACGGCGGCTCTGTTCCTCATCAGTGGATCGGTCTATGCCCGCGCGCACACGTATGAGATGCCCGAGTTCGGAGGTCTCCTGTCGCGGGCGCCGAACATGGCGCTGTTGACGATCCTTGCGGCGTTCGGCAGCCTTGGTCTGCCGGGCCTGGCTCAGTTCGTCGCCGACATCTCGGTCTTCATCGGAGCCTTCGCCGTCTACCCGGTGCTCGTGATCGTGGGCGCCGTCGGACTCGTGGTGCTGGCGGCGCTCTTCCTACGCATGCTACGCATGATGTTCCTCGGCCCCCTCGGAGAACGCTGGCGGGATTTCACCGATCTCAGCCGGGTGGAGATCGCCGTGCTCGCGTCGCTGCTTGCCCCGGCCGTTGTCATCGGCGTGCTGCCCGCATGGCTCATCAACGTTATCGACGCGACGGCGGGTGCGGTGGTACGGCAGTTATGAGCCCCGGAGGCATGTCGCTCGGTTCAATCCTCCCCGAGCTCGTCCTTCTCGGGGGGGCGCTGGTGCTACTTCCTGCGGTTCTCTTCTTGCCCTGGAGGCTGCAACGTCTGGCGACTCACTACTCGTTGGTCATCCTGACCCTTTCCGGAGTCTTCTCTGCGGCCATGCTCGGGGACCCTCAGACATACACATTCTTCGGCACCTACTCGGTGGACGACAGCGCGGTCTGGGGCAAGCTCATCATCGTGGCCGTCACCATGCTTACCGTGGCGCTTTCGCATCAGTGGTTCGATCGGGACAAACGCCGCGGTGAGTACTACGTGCTGTTGCTGCTGGCGGCGCTGGGCGCCGTCATACTCGCGGGCATGACAGACCTCATGGAGCTGGTGCTCGGCGTGCTCCTCACATCCGCCACGGGTTACGTGTTGACCGCCTTTCACCGCGCGTCCGCCAAGGCCGGCGAGGCGGCCATCAAGTACTATCTTCTGGGGGCGTTCACGAACGGCTTTATGGTCTATGGAGTGGTCCTGCTCTTCGCGCTGACGGGAACGACCGTCCTGGGAACGATGCGCGCTGATCTCGGCGCGGCAGACTCCCTGGCTCTCATCGTCGCCGTCGCATTGATCGCCATGGGGCTGGCGTTCAAACTGGGAGCAGTTCCCGCCCACGCCTGGATGCCCGATGTCGCCGACGGTGCTCCGGCTCCGGTGGCCGCCTTCCTGACAGCCGCGCCCAAGATCGGCGCGCTGATCGCACTCGCCCGGCTGGTTGCCGTGCTGCCCGAGAGCCACATCGGCTGGCGACCGCTGGTCGCGGCTCTCGCCGCGGCGACGATGACCGTCGGGAACCTCGCGGCCCTGCGGCAGGAGGACGTCAGGCGCTTGCTCGGCTGGTCCTCCGTCTCGCAGTCGGGATATGCGCTGATGGCTGTCGTCGCCTTGGGGCGCAGCGACCTCGCCGTTCCCTCTCTGCTCTACTTTCTGCTCGCCTATGCGCTGGGCAACATGGCGGCATTCGGCGTCGTCATCGAGTTGCGCGGGCTTGCCGACCGGAACCGGTACGCGGGCTTGTCGCGTGTGCGCCCGTGGCTTGCCATCGTTCTTCTGATCGCCTTCCTTTCGTTCATCGGCATCCCGCCGCTGGCCGGTTTCGCCGGCAAGTTGGCGCTTTTTGCCGCTGCCATCCAGTCCGGATACACGTGGCTTGCCATTCTGGCCATCGTCAACACAGCGCTCTCGGTGGCGTATTACGCACGTGTTATCGCGCCCGTGTTCTTCTCGGCACCAGGGCCCGACGTCGCAGCGTCGCTGGGTCCGTGGGCCCGCGTAGCGACCCTCGTACCCGGCTTCCTACTCATTCTGCTCGGCATCTTCGCCCAGCCCCTGTTTCACTCCTTCTTCTTGGCGCGTCTGCTCCCATGGTGACGGCTCCCTTGGCGATGGACGCCGCGAGGACGATCCCGGGCGCCCGCCCCTGTGAGCGGGCGCCCGGGCTGAAGTCATGCTCGCCTTTATCCGGGGGATCACGGGCAGGCTACCCCCGCTACCCCAGGTCTCCGCGACGCTGCAGGTACTCGTCTCGCCCGATGTCACCGCGGGCGTAGCGTTCGTCGACAGACGCCCGGGCGCTTGGGGCCGTCGGACCGGCAAGGGGAGCCGGCACGAGCGGGTAGTGCGCGCCTGCCGGATGGTCGTCACGCCGGCGCGTCGATTCCAGGACCGCCCAGACGACCAGGCCGATCAGCAACAGTGGGATAAGGCCCATCAGCACCATACTAAGACCTCCGAAAAGTCCGGATCCACCCCAGCCGCCAAAGCCGGAGCCCATCATGCCACCGAAATTGCTTCCCATCATTAGAATCATCCTCCAATCATACGAGTTGCGACTATCATTCCTATGAGAGCACGTGCTCTCACTTCATTCTCGATGATCACTGTCAGGCGCGCGCTCTTGTGGCGTGAGAATCGGGTAAAGGCAGCGGCGTCGGGTACCAGCAGTGGAGAGGACGCGCGCAGAGGCGTGACCAGGCAGGGG
>CAZDGO010000248.1:0-4155 GCA_964504825.1 uncultured Gaiellales bacterium | reverse complement strand
GCCGCGGGTTTCAAGGGGTCGCGCAAGTCGACTCCGTTCGCCGCGCAGGTGACCGCTGAGAAAGCGGCTCGGGCCGGCATGGAGCACGGGCTGCAGAAGGTCGACGTCTTCGTCAAAGGGCCCGGTAGCGGGCGCGAGACGGCGATTCGTTCGCTCCAAGCGGCTGGGATCGACGTGATGAGCGTGAAGGACTGCACGCCCATCCCCCACAACGGTTGCCGCCCCAAAAAGCGGCGCCGGGTCTAGCGCGGAGAGGGATAGGGTATGGCACGAGATACATCGCCACAGTGCAAGCAGTGCCGTCGCGAAGGGATAAAGCTGTTCCTCAAGGGCGAACGCTGCGTCACTGACAAGTGCGGCATCGACCGGCGCGGATATCCGCCCGGCGACCACGGGCGTGGGCGGAGGCGGAAGCAGTCGGAGTACCTCATGCAGCTGCGTGAGAAGCAGAAGGCCCGTCGTTTTTATGGTCTGCTCGAGAAGCAGTTCCGCACATACTATGAGATCGCTACCCGGCAGACAGGGATGACAGGTGTAAACCTTCTCCGCCTGCTGGAACTACGGCTGGACAACGTGGTCTACCGGCTGGGGTTCGGCGCCTCGCGGCGTCAGGCCCGTCAGCTCATCCGCCACGGGCATTTTCAGGTGAACGGGCGCAAGGTAGACATCCCGTCTTATCGGGTTCGGGCCGACGACATGATCACGGCAGTCGCGCAGGCGGGCGGTAAGTTGCGTGAGGTCATCGAGGAGGCGACAGACCTGACCGTGTCGGTTCCAGCCTGGCTGCAGGCCGACCACGACAACCTCATCGGCAAGGTATTGCGACTGCCGGAACGGGAAGATATCGACATTCCCGTGCAGGAGCAGCTCATCGTAGAGTTGTACTCGAAGTAAGGGCTGACGAGCTACGACTGCACAGCGGCGGATGAGCCGCCGCGTGTGGATGTAGGAGGCGTGATTGCTAGACTTTTATACCCCTAAGATCACGTTCGAGCAGGTGAGCGATAACCACGGCACGTTCGTGGTGGAACCCCTCGACCGCGGATTTGGGCACACCTTCGGGAACTCGCTTCGGCGGGTGTTACTGTCGTCGCTTGAAGGTGCGGCTATCTCTGCGGTGAAGATCGACGGGGTGGCTCACGAGTTCTCGACGATCGAGAACGTCAAAGAGGACGTGACGGACCTCATCCTTAATCTGAAGAAGGCCATCTTCCGTCTTCACGGCGAGGACAACGAGATCGATGTGACGCTGACCAAAGAGGGAGCGGGTCAGGTCACTGCCGGCGACATCGATGCGCCGGCGAGCCTTGAGGTCGTGAACCCGGGACTTCATCTGGCTGAACTCGGAGAACGAGGGAGACTGAGTATGACCTTGTGGGTGCGCCGCGGCCGAGGGTATGTTTCGGCCGACGACAACCGGCGTGAGGATGCGGTTCTCGACGTCATCCCCATAGACTCGATCTTCTCGCCGGTGAGCCGCGTGTCCTACAAGGTCGATGCGTCCCGAGTGGGTCAGCGCACCGACTACGATAGGCTGACTCTCGAAGTCGAGACGAACGGAGCCCTCGATCCTCGGGAGTGCATGACCAAGGCGGCCGAGTTGCTGATTCAGCAGCTGGCCATCTTCGCCGATGAAGACAAGCTCCGGACGAAAGAGACCGGAGACGGCTTCTGGCCCGAGAAGGAAGAGGGCGGCGACGGCGGGGACGACCACTTGGACGACGTCTTGATCGAGGAACTTGAACTCGGCGTTCGTTCGTATAATTGTCTCAAGCGCGAGGGTGTCGAGACCGTAGGAGATCTCGTGGCGCGCAGCGAGGCCGAACTGTTGAATATTCCCAACTTCGGCAGGAAGAGCATCGATGAGGTGCGCGAACGCCTGGCCGAGCGGGATCTGAAGCTCAGAGGAGAATAGCGTGAGGCATCAGAGGAAAGGGAGGCGGTTCGGCATGCAGCCGGACCATCGCCGGCAGATGCTGGCCAACCTTGCCTGCTCGGTGCTCGAGCACGGGCGTGTCAGGACCACCGAGTCCAAGGCAAAGGAAGTGCGGCCTCTGGTGGAGAAGGCAATCACCATGGGCAAGGCCGGAGACCTGCATTCAAGGCGCCAGGTCATCAGCATGCTGCACAATAAGAAGATCTCGTACGACTTGTTCAACAAGATCGCGCCCAAGTACGCCGATCGTCCGGGTGGCTATACCCGCATCCTGAAGCTGGGACCCCGGCTTGGCGATGCGGCCGAGATGGTCTTCCTGGAGCTGGTCTAGGCGCTCTTGTGGCGAAAGAGAAGGTGCAGTGCGACGCCGGGGCCAACATGGCCCCGGCGCTGTGCTTTCAAGGTGTTACATTCCGATACACCGACGATACTCCGGCTGCGCTCTCCGAACTCGATCTTGCGGTGGTGCCCGGCGAGGTAGTAGCGCTCGTGGGTGGCAACGGCTCGGGAAAGAGCACGCTCGCGCGGCTTGCCAATGGCCTGCTCACGCCTCTGTGCGGCGAAGTGTCGGTGGGGGGGCTCTCGACCGCCGACCACGCCCGTCGTTGGGAGATACACGCCCTGGTGGGCTTACTCTTCCAGGATCCCGAAGATCAGATCGTTGGGGCCACCGTCGAGGACGACATCGCCTTCGGTCTGGAAAACGTCGGCGTTCCTCGGGAGGATATGCTTCGCAGGGTCGCTCGGATGCTGAGTGCGGTCGGGTTGGATGGCGAAGAGGCAACGGAGCCTCACCTTCTCTCCGGTGGCCAGAAGCAGAGACTGGCGTTGGCGGGAGTGCTCGTCCTGGAACCTTCGGTTCTGGTGCTCGATGAGCCCACGTCGATGCTCGATCCGGCGGGGCGTACCGAAGTGATGAGCGCCGTCCGCACACTGGCCTCTACCGGGGTCGCTGTTGTGATGATCACGCAACACATGGAGGAGACCCTGTCGGCCGACCGGTTGATCGCGTTGAAGGCCGGCGAGATCGGATGGGCAGGGTCGCCCCGAGACTTCTTCTTGTCTGGTGCGTACGAAGCCTTTCCTCTGGGTCGCCCCCCGGCGATGGAACTCTGGCGAGACTTAGAGAGTAGGGTGGGCAGGGTCGGCACGGTCCTCGGCCCAGGCGATCAGGCACGTGTGGTGAGCGAGGATGATGTCGTCGCCGCCCTGGCTGCGCGCCGTCTGGTGGGGACGACGGTCGGAACGGGGCGTGATGCGGAGGTAAGCCGGCTTACGCCCGCCGGGAACACGGCGACGGCAGGCACAATGGCCCCTGAAAGCGCCCCCGCCGCCGGCCTTGCCGGCGACCGCGGCTTTGCGGTCAGGCTCGAAGGCGTACGTATGATCTACAACCGCGGGACCCCTTTCGCTCGGCCGGCCCTCGACGAGGTGACCCTCGATATGGCGGCGGGAACGGTGACTGCGGTCGTCGGCGCTACCGCGGCCGGGAAGAGCAGTCTTCTGCAGGTGATGGCAGGCGTGATGCGCCCGACCGAAGGTCGTGTCACCGGCGCGGATGGGGGCCGCATCAAAGCGGGGAGCATCGGGATGGTCCTTCAGCGCCCGGAAGTGCAACTCTTCAGCGCCACCGTTTGGGAGGATGTGGCCGTGGCTCCTCGCCTTCGGGGGCTGACCGGTGAGGCGCTGCGGGAGCGCGTCGAGTGGGCCCTCGACGTCGTGGGTCTGCCCCCGCATGATTTCGGGGCGCGCGGGCCATATTCGTTGTCCCTCGGCGAACAACGGCGGGCGGCACTAGCGGGTGTCCTGTCGTTGGATCCCGCCACGTTGGTGCTTGACGAACCCGGTTCCGGACTTGACCCTGCTGCGCGTCGAAGATTGATGGAGTACCTGGTCACGTGGGCGCGGGGCGGTGCCCTCCCGGCGGCGCCGCAGGGCGTGCGGACCCTAGTATTCACATCCCATGACCTTGACGAGGTGGCGGCTCATGCCGACCACGTGGTCGTGCTCCATCAGGGGCGTGTGGAGGCACACGCTGCCACCGAGAAGGTGCTGAGTGACGTCGCGCTCTTGGAGCGCGCCGGTCTGAGGGCAACGCTGGCTTCGCGGGTGGCGACCCGGCTCGGGTCGGCCGGGCCTCGTCGGCCGGCGACGCGCTCGAAAGCTTAATCGCCGCGTCGAGGGCTTTACGCGCGCGTTCCCGGTCGCCGCCGGGCAGC
>CAZDGO010000247.1:0-4176 GCA_964504825.1 uncultured Gaiellales bacterium | reverse complement strand
CGGCTTGTCTGTCCTGTGAGGTCAGAGGGTAACGCTGCGCGACTATTGGGCCGCGGTGGAGGCTCTTCGAACGCTACCGCCGGACAGCTTCCCAGAACCGCTGCACCGCATCCGGCCCAAGAGACGTCTGTAACAATCCAAGGACCAGATCCGGCTCCCGCACCCAGACACCCCGACTGGGTCCAACTGCGAACCACAGCTCGCCGCCCGCGGGTGCTGTCCAGGTGACGATCCAAGTCCAACCATCTTCGTCTCCCTGAAACAGGCTTTCGAGCACACCACGGTTCCGCTCCGTTCGCCATGTGCCAGGCGAGCCTTCTAGCGATTCGTATCGGCTGACAAGGTCCCCATAATTCAGATCATGCTGGCCCGGGACCCGCTCGCTGCGTGCGTTCGCAAGGGCTTCATTCGGTGACGTGATCAGGAGCGGACCCCAAACGAGCACACCGGTCAGGAGAAGAGCACTCACGAGTCCAAGGCCAATGATCCAGCGATGAAGCCTAGGCATTGTCGGAGGGTACCGCCGTCATGGCTGAATGCTCGTCGCGTAGCTCTTGCCGGCACTCCCCGGGTCGGTGGAGGTGTACTGGAGTCGCGAGCTGCTTGTTCCCCGATCGGCCACGAAGGTCAGCAGGTAGCCGTGAAGCGTCGCCCCCGGCGTCACCTCACCCTCGGTGAGGAACGGATGGGCGCCGACCTGGATGGGCGCGAGGATGGCGTCACTGACGGGGAAGTCGGTGGACGCAGTCATGCCCCGGATCTGGGATTGGAACGGACCCACGTAGAGACGGAAGTCGTCCGGCCCGTAGGCGAAGGGTGTCTGGCTGCGGTTCTCGATGATTAGCTCTCCCTCGATGAGTCGCTTCCGTGGGTCCACCTCGTCGGAGGCCGTCTCTCGGAGTCCACCCACGGCCACCCGGACGCCCTCGCGCGGCGTCACGTCGAGTCGGAGCATGCCAAGGAACGAGTCCACGGCGGGAAACAGCACCACGGCAATTGTCGATGAGGTTGTCGAGGCCGTGGTAGTCGTCGATGACGGTGTCGGGACGGATGAGGGCACCGCGATCTCGGTCGTGCTCGATGCTGTAGTGGACGTTGGCTTCTCTTCCGGGCTGCAGGAGGCTGAGGCCAGGAGAGCCAGGAGCAGCAGGACCGACCCGACTACCGCGACACGCAACCTCAACACCACACACCTCCCAGTTCGCAGCGGCTCGGCGACCGCGTGGCAAGGGTTCGACTGTGTTCTGGTCCGCCTGGTTCCCTCCGCCGGGCCGTGGTGGAGACGCTTCGAACGGTGTACTTGTCACCAGTTGCCCGCCCCCCAGAGAGGTTTCAGGGTTCGCGTCGCCATTCCTATTGTCTCGGATAGGTCATGTCCCGCAATAGTCCGGTCCAGAGGACGAAGTCGATTGAGCGAGCCTTCACCTCGTCAACCTCGGGGCGCTTCTTGAGCCCCTCCGCAAACTCGGCCGATTGGCGGTAGTCCTTTAGCCAGATCTCCAGGTATGCGGGTACCGGGTTGTCTTCCAGTTGAGCGAGGACTTCGGGATCGTCGGCAAGCTCCATACGTAATCGGACCAGGGCCTCCCGCTCGCTCACGTACTCCGCCGCTTCCACCGCCGGCATCGCCCGTATCTCATCGCGGAGGCCCCTCGCGTACTCCAACCCAGCCGAGTCCTTGAAATAGACGGCGACATCCGGGCGATAGGCGGACGCCTCCAGATCGTCCAGGACCTTGCGCGGGTCGGAGGAGAAGTCGCTTCCGTCGGGCGGATCCCAGTCGAAGACCAGGGTGCCGGCGATAAGGCCCTTTCGGATACGTTCCACCTGGACTGCCAGTTGCGCCTTATCCGGCGCGAGGGTTGCAGGGATGGTTGGCTGGTGATCGATCCCGAGCGAATGGAGGTGCTCCTTGACCGAATCAGGTATCTCCATGAGAGTACCGTCGGGATTCGCGAAACGGCCGTCCCGCCAGAAGAACTCGCGACCCGATTCGCTTACGAAGTGACCGTCGCCCAGGTACCTCCACCCCCCTCGACGATTGGCCGGGGGATACCGTCATACTCTGGGGTGCCGGGGCCGCCATTGACAGGCTGGGGGGCGGCGTCGACTGAACTTGTGGGCGCGGTGGACTGGGTGGAGCCGGTAGTCGAGGAGCCCGTGGACGTGGTTTCGCCGGTCGCCGGCGTCGATAGGCCGGTCCCCGTATCCGCCGCCGGCTGCCCGCTGCAGCCCCAGAGGACGAGGCTCGTCCCGATCAGGAGTGCGCAGAGAAGGACCATCGCCAAGGCTGGGAATGTGGATTTCATGAGACCTCCTCGCGCCGACTCACCTGCGTCGAACCATCTGACGCACGGCTCAATTGGTTGGCTCCCACCCTGATCTCGGCTGTGGCTCCCCTCGAGCAAGCATAGACCGGGAGCCGAAACGCCGCCAGTAGACTGGGGTGAAGAAATGCAGGGCACTTGTTCGGGAACTCGTCATGTGACGCCTGGTTTCTCTTGCAGAATTGCTAAGTCGGCCTCCTCGGCGCATTCTCAACCGAGAACGCGAAAAATGCTGCAAATCGACCATGTTACAGAAGTGCGGTGAATCCAGCGTCGGGGGGCCGGAGGAGGGCGGAGATACGACCAAAGGTGAAACTTCGACGAGCTTGATCTGCCCGAAGGCTGCCGGTAGGGGGCTGACGAGGCGGGGGTGTGATAGTGGTTGGGTCGAAGGCTCTCAGGCTATGCCTGGAAGCAAGCGAGGGGGGATCCGAACCCCGGGTGCGGCCTCCGCGTGACTTCGCTCCCAGCTCGGCCTACGCCCTTACTGCTTCATCTGTCCGGCAGGGACGAGAACGTGTCTTGACCCTGCAGCCCTTCCGGGCTCGCCTAGACCGTCTCCTACGTCTTCCTCTCGTACTTGAGCCAGACCCCAGGCGGGGCCGTCATTGCTGGCGCCCCTGAACCGGATGGCGATGGCTTTGCCCTGGTCGATGCCCTTGATGGCGTAGATGACGTACTGCGAGTCTGGGATGGGCGCACCCGTCACGTCTGCCGCGGGTCTGGATCCAACAACGGACAAGTCGGCAGGCGTGTTGCTCGCTACCCTGACCACCTGGCCGTCGCCGGCGTATATCCGCCCCTTGTAGAGGATGTCGGCGGGGATCATCACCCCGATTCGCACGTCACTCTGCTTTAGCAGGGAGGTTGTGGTGGTCTCGGCACTGGTGGTCGTTGCGCTTATCATGCTCGTGACCGGGACGACGAAACAGGCGATGCCGATGGACTCATAGGGAGAGGTGGTCACCGTGCTGAGGTACGTCGAGGAGGTGGAGGCGCTCAGAGTTGTTGTGGTCGACGTCACCGGTTCTCTTGCGACCGCGCTTAGACCCGCGTGCTGGGAGTCCAGCTGGAGACTCCGAGCACTCCCGGACAGCTGCTGAAACGCCGAGCCATCCCAGGAGTATGCGGTACCCTTCGGGGGCAGCGCGCCTTTGTACGCGTCCAGGAACATGAGTCCTAGCTCGTAGTTCCCCCCTGCGCTTGGCCCAGGGAGCTCGGCAGTCATGTTCTTTGCGCCAACGGCATCAATGGCCGCCAAGACGGAGTACATCGAGCAGTCGGTGACGCTTTCCGGCTCTCCGCTCGAAAACGCGGTGGTAACGGAGGCAAAAACTACCTGGTCGGTGTGGCCGTGGTAGCCGTCCCAGGTGACTCTTACCTCTCTGCTGTCCGCGGTAACGGCGATGAGAAACAGGCTGACCAGAGAACCGGAAGGCGAGTAGTCCAGCGTGACGTCCCACGCCCGGGCGGTTGTCGCGTCAAAACTACGCGCCTTGGCGATCTGAAGCCAAGCTTCGTGCAGGTTGATCTGGTCGGCCGGTCCGAGATCCACGGCGATCTTCGCAGAGTTCTCGGTGGAGGAAGTCACAGCAGATGAGGTCCCTGTAGAGGAGGGGGATGAACTCACCGGGGTGGGGACGGAGGTGGTCGAAGCTTTGGTCGAAGTCCTACAGGCTGCTGTAGTCAGAGTCAGTGCGATGCAAACGAAGACCATGGCCGCGGCGAGTAGTTGCCGACCAACAGGCGACCGTACTGTTCTCATCTCGCCCCCCTGGCTACCAGCCTATACCGCAGGTCCGCTCGTTTGACGCGTCGGTCAGACCGTAGGCTCCGCACTTCATCCTAC
>CAZDGO010000246.1:0-4190 GCA_964504825.1 uncultured Gaiellales bacterium | reverse complement strand
CGACTCATCGCGGCCAGGGTTTACGACGACGTCGAGCCGCCCGAGTTGGTGGCGTCGTAACCTGTCCAGCCTGCCCCGGCCACCATCGCGGGATAGTGTGCATCATCGGGCACTCGAGCGACACCGCTCCCCCTGGCTCCCGCGTCCGTTTGGTGGACAAGAGGGGCCACCTCCTCTGACGCACATCCCGCAATGTGAAAAGAAAGCCGGGTGCACGTCCCGCGGCTCCGTCATGACAGACACCCTTGCGTTATTGCACAAATAGGAAGACGCTTCCGAAGAGGCAGTGAGGGGAGGGTGTGTTCGGGAGGCCCGAGGCTGCGTTCGATGGGCGTGCCGGCATCCCAGTAGGGCGAGCGTATGCTCGGGGGAGGGAGAGAGTAGATGGCTTGTCATTTAGGCGAGGGAGGATCTGCGACTATTGGCCCGCTCCTGCAAGCGGCGATTGGCCGCGGGGCGCGAACGGCCGCATCGCAGTCGAGGAGAAGCGGGCTTTTCCGAGGGACGCGAACCCCGAAGCCCGGGAACCCACGGACGGAATACCTCATCCTTGTCCAAGAGCCGTCTCTGCCGCTTTCTCGCCCTTCTCGGTATCCTCCTCTTCCTCGCTGAACCGACCGCCCTGGGGGTAGCCCAGGCCGCAGGGTCTGATCCGTACGGGCCTCCGAGCACGCCGTACGTTCATCAAGTGTCTCAAGGGACACTGTCCCTTGACTTCTCGCCATTAACTCTAATAGGGTGAAGCCGCGGCGCACGCCAAGTCCTCTGCCGTTTTGATTTCTGATGGGGGAAGTTGCCTTGAGGCGCGGTGTTTGTAGTGTTGTCAATCATCGAAAAGAAAGGTTTTTTGAATTCGAGTGTACACATTCTCTCCGTGTTCTTCACTAGGAAGCATTTAGTTCTGTTTTGTGCGTGTCTTCTTGGGCTGGCTTTATTGGTCGCCGGCCCTCGGGCGCGTGCCGCTGGACTCCCCATTGACGGTCAACGTGTGTCGCTAACCACCATTCAAGGAGCCGCGCCGGCTGATTTTGAGGTCACTGTTATTGGAGGAGTGACCGATGGAGTTAGTCTTGCTTCTGCTTTGAGGGACGCGCGCGCTCAGTCTGGCTCGCGGGTTGTCTATGTGTTGGGCGCCACCCCTGATGTGCTGACAAAAGCGTTAGGTGAGGTAGCCTCCGGAGTAGACAACTTCACTCCCACAGCCCAAACCCAGTACGTGATCAGCTATGTCGTCCTGCAGAACGGTGAAGCCAAGGTCGGCTCCCTCGCCGTGGTGGGCGACGTTTCAGGTAAGTTGTCGGCTGCCCCCACAGTCGGGCAAGTTCTGGACACCATCAACAATCTAACCGAGAGTCTGAACGCCGACCTATCGCTCCCGTCAGACAAGCAGGGGCACACACTCACGGACAACATTGCGTCTCAGTCCTTACCCGGGGGCGAATCTCCCAGTGAAGCCTCTCTGGCGTATGGCGATTCTCCGACAGGTGGCCACTACAACTCCATCGGCTATAGCGCTAGGCAGTATGTGTATTTCCAAAACTTCTCTGAACCAGGCTGGATAGACGGTAAACTGGAGCTTTCCGACTACGCATACATTGTCCACTTCGACGGGTGGGATGATAGGGATTTCTGGACCGTGAAGTGGATACAAGAGCTCATTCCTGGGGTCGCCCTACCCTCGCCAAACCCAGTACACTCGTATCGCTTGCAGACCAAGTACACACGAGTGTACTATAGTGGACTGGTCGACCGGTCAATCAATAGTCCCACACCTGCAACTTGCCCTACTGCTGACTGGGGAAGCGCCCACGTTATCATCGGGTGGCCCGTAGTTACCTATGGAAATATAGACTATTATTACGGATATAATGGCTACATAACGAATCTGAGCAGCACACCAACCTATGCTCAGTGGAACCATGTTTATAACCCTGGAAGTTCACAGGGCAGTGGCTACCACCAGACTAACCCAGGGCTGAACGAGGTGGTTCCCCAGAATCAGAAATTCGCGGTCGATCTGAGCGGAGACGCGGAGTTTCTGAGGTTGTATGGTGGTGGTTACCGCACCTATAATCTTCCCGGCTGGAGATTCACTTGGACGAAACCGTCTCCCCTTCCCTAATGTTAAGGCAACATATAGGTCGCAACAGTTTTCTCCTGTTGTTGTGCATCGTCGCTTTGATAACAGGATGTGTTGGTTCCAAAATTGAGCCGCTTGACGTTACCGAGATCGTAGGTCTTTGGGTCGGGATTCCGGGGGTACCTCTGCGGTCCCCGCCGGGCCCAACTCCCGTGCTCTCGTCTGCACCGGAGGCAGACCTGGAGGCGATCACTCGGGATTTCAATAGCGCAGAAAGGGTGAGGGGCCCCCTGCCCGGAGCCGTGACGCGAAGCCTGGTGTTTTGGTTTCGGGATGGCCGGCGGCTGGTTCTCGACCTAGCCGCCGACGGAGGAGATCGTGTCCGAGCAACACTGTATCGAAAGGACCACTACAAGCCGGACTCGGTGCAAACGCTTGGGTCAGTCTCTTTAGTCGCGAAGCTTCAATCGCTCGCGACGTCGCTGGGTGCTCCATATACTGGATCGTCGTCTGCGCCGTCGAATTGAATCCGCTCGACCGACCGACCGTCTATGGTGAGCGTGACGCGACAGCTCGAGTGTGGCGGGCGGCGAACCCATGGACAGCGTTCCCGCGGAGATGTGAGCTGACTCCGCCCCCATGCATTGCACCATGACGCTCTCAGCAGTCTCACGACTAGTCATGCGATCCCGCAACGTCGCCTGTTTGACTCTTCGCTCGCTCTTCCATAGAGTGGGCCACGATCTTCTTGGTAGCACCCAACATCCAGGATTTGGAGGGCGCAGTGAGACTCAGCGGGTGAACTGCCCAGGGTTGTGCGCTGAGTCACGGCGGGGGGATCGCTCACGGCCGACCCTCGGCGCTCGGAGGGAATCAGAGCGGGGAGGCGTAGCTGTGAGGATAGCTACCCTAGCCAGCATCACAGCGGGCATGAATTGAGGGGACATCAATGATCGGCACCGTCCGGGACCGGATCACGCCTGACGACCAAGCCCGCCGCACCAAGATCGTGGCCACGCTGGGGCCGGCGAGTTCCTCGGAGCAGGTTCTGCGCAGCCTGCTTATCGCCGGGGTCGATGCCGTGCGCCTGAACTTCTCGCACGGAACGCAAGAGGAGCACGGCGCCCGCATCGAGCTCGTCCGCCGGCTGACGCACGAGATGGGCAGTTCGGTGGCCGTTCTGCAGGACCTGCAGGGGGCCAAGGTGCGTCTGGGGCGACTGCCCGGGGGAAGCGTGTGCCTAAGGGCCGGGGAGAAGGTTACGCTGGTTCCCGAGGAGCCGGGCTCGACGGCGACGCCGGCCGAGACCCGCATCCCTGTGACCCTGGCTACCCTGGCGCGGCAGGTCGCGCCCGGTAGTCGTCTGCTTCTCAACGACGGACGAATCTGTCTCCGGGTAGTGAGCACAGCAGGAGATGAACTGCGGGCCGAGGTCGAGTCGGGGGGGCTGGTCCGCGAGCACGCGGGCCTGAACCTTCCCGGAGTTCTTCTGGTGGTAGAGCCCATCACCGCGAAGGACCGCGTCGATCTGGCCTTTGGCGTCGCGCTGGAGGTGGACTACGTGGCCATGTCTTTCGTTGGCTCGGCCGGCGACGTGCGCCTCCTTCGGCAGGAACTCGTCGCCCTTGGCAGCCGGGCGCGCATCATCGCCAAGATCGAGAAGTGGGAGGCGCTCGAGGAGCTGGAGGGGATCGTCGCCGAGGCGGATGCGGTCATGGTGGCGCGGGGCGACCTGGGCGTCGAGCTGCCGCCCGAGGAGGTGCCCCTGCTGCAGAAGCTGATTATCCGGACGGCCCTCGCCCAGGGCAAAGCGGTGATTACAGCCACCCAGATGCTTGAGTCCATGACTACGAGCCCGCTCTTTACCCGGGCCGAGGCTTCGGACGTGGCCAATGCCGTACTGGACGGCACGGCCGCCGTCATGCTCTCCGAGGAGACCGCCATGGGTCAGTATCCGGTGGAAGCTGTACGTGCCATGGACCGCATCGCGCGCCGGGCGGAGAGGGACCCCGCGGGGCGCCGAGCTGTGGTGCCCTCGGCCAGATCCGACACAGTGCACCCAAGCTCGTCGCCGGTCGGCCCGGCTCCCGGCTCGGCCGAGATCACCCGC
>CAZDGO010000245.1:0-4196 GCA_964504825.1 uncultured Gaiellales bacterium | reverse complement strand
GTGGCTTTTTCGGCCAGCGGGCTCTTGGGATGCACGGCGAGCACTAGTTCGTCGACCTCGTGGCCGGGGAACGGGACCACCTCCAACCGGTCGTCGTATGGCACCCGGCCCACGATCGCCACGTCGTTACGGCTGTACAGGACGCTCAGGGCCATCTCTTCGGAGCTGCCGTCATCCAGCTGGATGCTAATGTCGGGGTAGCGCTCCTGGAACCCGAGGATGTATGCGGGCATGAGCACTCGAGCCCACGTCTTGGTCGTTCCCAGCCGCAGCACGCCGTGGGGGTGGGTCTTGAGGGTCAGCAGACTCTGGTCGGCCTCGAATGCCAGCAGCATGATGCGCTCGGCATACGTGAAGAGGATGGACCCGGCCTCAGTCAGGCCAAGGCCCTTTTTGTCACGGGTGAAGAGCCGGGTGCCGTAGTGGCGTTCCAGGGCGTCCACCTGCATGGTGACCGCGGGTTGAGTGACGAATAGGTCTTCGGCGGCCTTGGTGAAGCTCAGGTGCTTCGCCACGTAGTAGAAAACCTTGAGTTGCTTCAGGTTCAAGTCGAAACGCATGCTCCCATAGTAGGCCACGCGGCCCGGCCTGAGAAGGGGCGGACGGCGCGGTGGGCGCAGCCGCCGGAGTCGGCGAAACGAAACGTATGAGCTGATAAGTATTGCTGATTTTACAGGGAAATTGATGCCCGCATCAATTCATTTGAATGTACACGGGGGCTTCTGTCTGGTTAAGTGGTCGTCACGCCACGGGTGTCGAGGCGACCCGGAAGAGCACTGGTTACGTAGAGCGAGCGAAGGAGTATCGCGAGATGGCACAGAGGACCGTCGATGCCCACAACCACTGGTATCCCAAAGAGTATCTTGACTATCTCGTCAACCGTACGGCGAGCCCGTACGCTCAGCACGACGGCGGAACGCACTATCGGGCGTGGGTCTCGCGTCCAGACGCCCCCGATGTCTGCGTGGCCCATATCGACCGGGCCGGCCACTACGACCTGGAAGAGCGCATCAAGGACCTCGATGCCGCCGGTCTCGACACGCAGATCCTCTCGGTGACAATCCCGGGCCCGGAGACCCTGCCGCGCAAGGAAGGCCTCGAGTGGGCCACGCGTTGCAACGACGCCCTCGCCCAAGCCACCGAGGACTACCCGGGTCGCTTCTACTTCTTGGCTACCCTGCCCTATCAGGATGTGGACGCCTCCTGCGCCGAACTCGAGCGTTGTATCAAGCTGGGTGCCCGTGGCTACCAGATGTTCTCCAACTTCAATGGCGAGCCCGTCCACCTGGAGAAGTTCCACCCCATCTTCAAGATCGCGAACGATCACTCTCTGCCGGCGCTCATCCATCCGACTATCCCACTTACCGCCGGCGTGATGGACGTCATGCGCATCCCGTACCAGCTCTGGGGATACACCCTCGACACCAGCATGGCCATCATGAGTCTCATCCTGCAAGGCGTGCTGGACAAGTATCCCAACCTCCGCTTCGTGCACGGTCACCTGGGCGGCATGGTGCCCTACTTCGTCCGCAGGCTGCAGGACTCCTATAAGGGCTATGCGCACGAGTGGGACATCCAGCTGAGCGAGAGCCCCGACCTCATCTACAAACACAAGGTGTATCCGGACACCACCTCCTTCTACCTGCCGGCCATGAAGTGCTGCCTCGAGTGGGTCGGCCCTGGTCAGATGGGTCTGGGCACCGACTACGCCCACCGGGTCGGCGATCCGGAAGGCGCTATCCAGGCGATCATGCACCTGCAAGAGCAGGCCGGCCTAACCCAAGACGAAGTCGATCAGATCCTCGGCAAGAATTTCGAGAAGCTCTTCAATCTGCCGCCGATGACCACGTAGGGGGAAGCATGGGCAGGTTCGTCAAGTCGTTCAGCGAGATGGGCAGGCAGGACTCGCAGGAAGCCGGCGGGAAAGCGGCCAACCTCAGCGAGCTCACCCAGGGGGGGTTCAACGTCCCCGCGGGATTCTGTGTCACGAGCTCCTCTCTGCAGCACCACATCGACGCCGGCAGCCTGCAACCACAGATCGATGCTTTGGCGGGTTCCCTCGACTACGAGGATTTCGAAGCGATGGAGACCGCTACCGCCGCTATCAGAGCACTCATCGACGGGGTGCCTATCCCGAGTGATCTCGACGATGAGATCCGAGAGGCCATCGGTGCCCTCATCGCCGAACCGGGCACGTTGGTCGCGGTACGCTCGTCGGTGGCGGTGAAGGGCACTTCCATCAGTTCGTTCCCGGGCATGATGGATACCTATCACTACCTGCGGGGTGAGCAGGAGATCGTCGACCATATCAGGCTATGCTGGGCATCCCTGTGGACGGCGAGAGCTACATTCGACCGCTATCACAAAGGGATTGTTCACAACCTAGCGCTGATCGCTCCTACGGTGCAGAAGATGGTCCACTCCGAGGTGGCAGGAGTCCTGTTCACGGCCAACCCTATCAGCGGGTCGCGCGATGAAATAGTGATCGAGTCGAACTGGGGGCTGGGGGAGTCGGTGGTATCGGGGAAGTCCATGAACGACTTCTACATCATCGACAAGGCGTCCCTGGCGGTCAAGACGGAGAAGATCGCCCGCAAGACCGTGATGTTCGACCTCGACCGCGCCACGGGCTACGGCCGCACCGAGGGTCCCGTGCCGGCGGAAAAGTCGCAATTGGCCACTCTCTCGCGTGAGCAGCTGGTGCTGCTCGCACAGATAGGACTGAAGGCCGAGGTGCTTTTCGGCTCTCCACAGGACGTCGAATGGGCGTTCGAAGGCGGGCGGCTCTACCTTCTCCAAAGCCGCAGTATCAAGAATCTGAAGAGCTGAAGGTCGGGCGATGAGCTCTCCGGGTGTCATGGAGGTAAAGTGGGCCGGCTTCGATTTCGGCCAGTGCATCATGGAGCCGGGGGGATTGCGCAACCCCCTGGTGTTCGGTGACATCTACAAGAAGCTGGGCCGTCCCGAGCTGACCGCGGAACGGATCTACCGGTATCGGGTGCTGAAAGAGAAGTATGGCAGCTACGGGGCGATCAAAGAGGGGCACCGGGACGAGATCCACTCGTATGTCTTGGATGGCGATCCCCGGGCGATCGAGCTCTTCAGCCAGATGGAGCAGCGCCACCTCGACACCGGGGAAGGCTTGGCCGACGCGCTGGAGTATCTTCAGCAGCAGGGAATCGAGTTGCAGGTCGTCTCGGAGATGAAGAAGACGCTGGGCCCGGTGGGAACCGACATAGTCTCCCGGTTCCTCAAGAACCGGGGTCTGGTGACCTACTTCAGGGAACTCGTGACCCCGCAGGGCAAGATAGATCTCGTGGACGAGACTATCGACCAGCGCTATCTCGGTCACACCAAAGAGGAGGGCACCATCTACGACGTCCTGGCGGCCGAGCTGGCCGAGCGGGGCATCAGTCCGGAGGAAGCCGTTATGGTGGGCGATAAGCCTTTCACCGACATCGACCCGGCACACGATCGCGGGTTCAAGACGATCCAGTACACCGGGTTCGTCGATCTCGGGCCGTCCAAAGCCGACCTGCGCATCGACTCCTTTGCGGAATTGAAGACGATCCTGCGCAAGAAGGGGTCCTAACATGGCGGCGACGCGACCCGAGTCACTCACCATCACCTACCCCGGAGGCGCCTCGGCGACCATTCGCTTCGATGAACTGCCCGCGACCCTCCGGAACGAGATCCTCCGCCAGCCCTTCGCCACCGCGCTCAGCCCCGATCCCACCGCGGAGAACTATGTGCTCCTGGAGTGGGAGGACGGCTGGAAAGAAGTGGTGCAGGTCGAGCCGGGTTGCACGGGTATCCGGCGTTATTACGTGATCAGTCGAACCGAAGAAGTGGGCCGCCTGTCGTTGGAGCACGACTCGGGGTACCCTGTGTTGCTCGAGGTGGAGCGCCGGCCGGGGGGCCTGAGCCGCGTCACGTTCGGCGAGACGTTCACGCTCTCGCCGGAGCGTTCGGCGCGGGAAGGGAAGAAGACCGACACCTGGTATTCCTTGACCCAGGATGGTGACGCCACGGCGGAATTGAAGGAAGCTCTGAGCGCCGCGGGCGGAGACGCGACGGCCGTCGGGGTGGTGGCGGGCCGTCGGCAACAGGATCTTGACGATTTCCTGGCCACTCTGGCCGACTAGGAGGCTGTTGAAAATCGAAGCCTTGGCCCCCAGAACGCACTGGACGGCGCG
>CAZDGO010000244.1:2833-4217 GCA_964504825.1 uncultured Gaiellales bacterium | reverse complement strand
TTCGAGGCGGCCAGGGGAGCGCTCAGCCAGGGTGGCGTGGTCTGCGTGCCGATCACCCGTTCCACGTCGCTCGTCAAGGATCGGATGACGATATTCCAAGCGGGAGTGTCACCTTCCACCGGCCATAGGTAGACGACGAGGTCTTGAGTGGTGACGGGCCAGTCGCCACTGGGGTCGATAGTCCACTGCCGGTCTTGTTCGAGGTCGAGGGCCTGCAGGCCCTCGGTGCGGAACACTACGACATTGCCGGAGATCGACGGCCGGCCCGCCCCCGAGGCGCCGAGCTGTCGGGTCTCCCCCGACTTCAGGTCCATCAGCTGCACGCCGGCGGCGAGCCCCTCCGCTTCCTGCTGCTGTTCCCAGGCGAGCCACGTGCCACTGAGGCTGTACGACCAGGTGGCGTCGCCGATGGTATACGCGCGCGGTGCGCTGGTGAGCAGGTCGGGCTCGCCCTGAGGCGCGCCACTCGTGTCAACGGGCACGCCGAATATCGGATAGTGCCACACCTCGCTGTCCTGAGTTCCCGGGTCCGGTGACCCCTGGATCCACGTGAGGTACCCATTGCTCAACTGTGGGTATGACGGCGCCCGGTCATAGGGCACCACCTCCACCCGATCTCCGTCGGGGAGCCGCTTGGCATAGATGGCCATATCGACGAACTCGCTGCTGGTCTCATTGTAGCTGCCCTCCCACCAGGCAAGCAGGGAGCCGTCGAGGGTCGGCGAACCGGCGTCGGTGCCACTGGAATCGATCTTGATCAGCTCGCCCTTGTCGGCGAGGGAGTAGGCGTAGAGGCCACTGTCTGCGTTGATTACCAGGTACTCGTCGGAGACCGCCACCGCGAAGCTCTCCCCCGGAGGTTGGGGAACGGTCGTGTCGACCCACTGCCCGGAGGCCAGGTCGACGGCCTCGGTGGTGGTCGTGGCGGCGTCGGTTGGCTCGGTGGTATCCCCATCGACTGTGGTGCTGGGTGGGGATTCCGTGACCACGGTGAAGCTCGACGAGGTCGTCGACACGGATCTCCGCACGACGAAGAACGCGGCGGCCACGCCGGTCATGAGGACGAGTGCCGCCACGATGACCGCCAGCACGATGATGAGGGTGCGATTGCCTGAGGAACTCGGCGGCGGAGCGCCGGGTGACCCGTATGGCGGGATAGCGCCTCCACAATTCCGACAGAACGACGCGTCCTCCGGAACAGATTGACCGCAGTGCGGGCAGTTCACCGCCGACCACCCCCTCACGCGCCGCGGCATCTGCCCTGACGCTTATTCGTGAGCGTGACGAGTAGAATCTATCCGGTCGGCGGGCCGTATGCAAATGTCGCACGCCGCCGAAGTCGGCGGGCGCTGGGGTGATCTCCCGCTGATTCCGGGCCGGTTGG
>CAZDGO010000244.1:0-2733 GCA_964504825.1 uncultured Gaiellales bacterium | reverse complement strand
GCCGCCGAAGTCGGCGGGCGCTGGGGTGATCTCCCGCTGATTCCGGGCCGGTTGGACCGGGACGGTTCTCGCGCGGAGCCGATGACCGATGCTAAACTAGCCGACCGGGCCCCCGTAGCTCAGGGGATAGAGCAGAGGTTTCCTAAACCTCGTGCACAGGTTCGATTCCTGTCGGGGGCACTCGCACTGAAATACCTGCATATGGGTGGTTTCCCGTCGCTATGTGACCGTCGCGATTGACCCCCAGAATGGCCCGTAACCCCTACATTTACCCCTACCGGGATGATATTCGGTGGTACTCGGTGGATGAAATGGGGCCGCTCGCGTATGGCGGACCGACTACGAAACGTCCGCGCACGCGCGACATCCGACTACGACCTATTTTCGGGCTCCACTGGCCGGAAATCCACGCCGGTAAGGCTTCTTCGCATCCGATGCAGAAGCATGAAGAAGACAAACACGGGGCCCAGGCGCCGCTCAAGCCGGCAGTTCTTCCGGCGCGCGGAGCGTCACTGTGAACCTCGTCCCCAGACCGGTGGCGCTCCAGACGCTGACGTCTCCTCCCATCCGCTCTACGAGCTCTTGCACGATGGCGAGGCCGAGCCCGGTCCCCAAGTTGCGCTCCGAGCGGTAGCGATCGTGTAGGTAGAAGCGTTCGAAGACGTGGGGAAGGTCCTCGGTCGCAATACCGGGTCCGGTGTCCTCGACGATCACCGACGTCCCCTTGGCCGTCACGATCACGTGCCCATCCCTGGGGCTGCAGCGAAGGGCATTCTCGACGAGATTGGAGATGACCTGCACCACTCGGTCGTCGTCACCCTGGGCATGGCCCGCCGCCTGCGTAGCGGCCGTCAGACGTACGCTGAGATCCTCGGCCTGCACAGCGTAGCGTTGGACGACCCGGCGCGCAGCCGCCCCGAGATCAACGACCTCTCGCCCTACCGCGAACGAGCTCCGATGCATCCGGGCTAGGTCGAGCAGGTCGGTCACGAGCCGACGTAGCCGGGCGGCCTCCTCCAGGAGCACCGGTCCGGCCTCCTCGGCCGACACGGCCCCGTCTGCGAGCAGCTCGGCGTAACCATCGATAGCCGTGAGCGGGGTCTTGAGCTCATGGCTCACGGAGAGCAGGAAGTCTCGCTCCGCGCGCTCCGCCCGTTCGAGCCGGTGCGCCATCGCGTTGAAGGACTCGGCCAGCACGACGAGCTCGGCCGGGCCCTTGGTCGGCACGGGCATGGGGAACGCCCCCGAAGCCATGACCTTGCTCGCCTCGGCCACGCGCGCGACCGGCCGAGCGATGCGCCGCTCGAGGTACCAGGCCGCCGGGGAGGCGATGAGGGACAGGAAGACCAGGAGAAAGAGGAGGCCAATCACGGCGTTCTGCGCCTTCCACCACCAGCTTCCCGGGAGGGTGACCGAGAACTCCGCCGCGTTTGCCCCGGTCATCCAGGCGGCGTAGCGACCCTTGTGTCCCTGGAACTCGGCCGGTCCGTAGGAGTAGCCACGTTGTTTGAGGTCCCGGTTGGCGGACGCGGGCACGCCCATGTCCGGCGACAGGGAGGGACCCCCGCCCGGCGACCACATGGCTTCGCCTTGGCCTAGGCCGATCTGACCGCTCGGCGCGAGGATGATGTGCTTCATGGTCAGGAAGTCGGCCTCGGTCGGGTGGATCACACCGCTTCTCTGCGCCTGGGTCAACGAGATCAGACTCAAATTGCTGAACTGGCGCTCTACCGCCGCGTTGCGGCCATTCAGCCAGCCGATCAGGAGTACGGGCACGAGGAGCGAGAGGAGGATGACACGGTAGAGCGTCGCCCGTAGGGACGGCGACCGGTCGAAGAAGCCTGCGCGGAAGCCGCGGCGAAGAGACCGGATGAATCGCCGCAGGCGCCTCACGACCCCACCGCCTTGTAGCCCAGGCCGCGGATCGTCTCGATGAGTCCCGGCCGCCCGAGTTTGGCGCGGAGCTGCGCGACGTGCTGGTCGACCGTCCGCGTCCCTCCCGGGAATGACAAGCCCCACACCTGTTCGAGCAGCCGATCGCGAGAGACAAGTAGGTTGGCGTTCTCCGCCAGGCAAGCAAGCAGCTCGAACTCCTTCGGGGTGAGCTCCACCACCTCCCCGGAGACCCTCACCTCGTGCCGAGACCGATCGACGAGGACGTCGCTCAGCTGCAGGACGTCGTTCGGCGGCTGTGGCTGCGCCCGCCGAAGGACCGCCTTTACCCGGGCGGCGAGTTCCCGGGGAGAGAAGGGCTTGGGTAGGTAGTCATCGGCGCCCAGCTCCAAGCCGACGATGCGGTCGATCTCATCATCTCGCGCCGTCAGGAAGATGATGGGCACGTCGGAACGGCTGCGGATGCGGCGGCACACATCCAAGCCATCGATGCCGGGAAGTCCGATGTCGAGGACGACCAGGCCGAAGGAACCACGGTCGAGCTCGATCAGCCCCGACTCGCCGCTTGTCACCACGGCCACGCGGTAACCATTCCGCTCGAGGGCGATGCGGACCACGTTCGCGATGCTGTGCTCGTCCTCGATGACGAGGATTCTCACGTTCATCTGGCTCGCCTCCGCGCGCCGGCACGACGGACCGTGACTTCGGGCGCGAGCCTCGAGCCCTCCGGGCCGCACCCCGGCCCCCATGATAGCTGCTGGCCGGAGGCAACACGCGCCTCTCGACTCCACCGTTGCATTCATTGCTCCTCCTCGCGTCCGGCATTCATGAAGGTCTGTG
>CAZDGO010000243.1:0-4221 GCA_964504825.1 uncultured Gaiellales bacterium | reverse complement strand
AGACCGCCCACCAACTGGAAGACCATGTCGGTCAAAGGGCCCTTGTCGGGCACCATGCCCTCGATGCCCTCAGGCACCAACTTCTTCCGGCCTTCTTGGAAGTAGCGGTCTCCGCTGCCCTCGGTCATGGCGGCCACGGACCCCATCGCGCGATAGGCCTTGTAGCTGCGACCTTCCCAGAGGATGCGCTCCCCCGGGCTCTCGGTGGTGCCGGCAAAAAGGGAGCCGATCATGACGCTGTTGGCTCCGGCGGCAATCGCTTTTGCCATGTCGCCCGAGTAGCGGATGCCGCCATCGGCGATCACGGGGATGCCGGCCTCGTCGGCGACTCGGCTGCACTCGGACACCGCGGTGATGTGCGGCACGCCGCAGCCTGTGACGATGCGTGTCGTGCAGATGGAACCGGGCCCGATCCCCACTTTGATGCCGTCGACTCCCCGTTCGATCAGGGCCGTGGCTCCCGCGGCTGTGCCCACGTTGCCGGCGATGAGTTGGACGTCGGGGTAGTCTTCCCGGATGCCTTCGATGGTGTCCAGTACCCCTTGCGAGTGGCCGTGGGCGGTGTCGATGCAGATGACGTCGGCTTGGGCTTCTACCAGGGCTTCCATGCGGGCGGCGGTATCGGTCGCCACTCCTACCGCGGCCCCCACCCGCAGCCGGCCGAGCTCATCCTTGCAGGCTTTGGGGAACTCGATCTTCTTCATGATGTCTTTGATGGTGATGAGTCCTCGTAGCCTGAAGTCGTCGTCGACGACCAGTAGCTTCTCTATCTTGTGGATCTTGAACTGCTCCACTGCCTGATCGAGAGTGGTGCCCACCGCGACCGTCACGAGGTTCTCGGACGTCATGAGCTCGTGTATCGGCCGCGTCAGGTCGTTCTCGAACCGAGTGTCGCGGTTGGTCACGATGCCGGCCAGGGTGCCATCGGGGTGGATGATAGGCACTCCGGAGATCTTGTACTCGGCCATGAGGGCCTCGGCGTCGCCGTAGGTGGCCGTGAGAGGCAGCGTGATGGGGTCAACGATCATGCCGGCCTCACTCCGCTTCACCTTGCGCACCATGTCGGCTTGGCGCTCTATCGACTGGTTCTTGTGGATGATCGTCATGCCGCCTTCTCGGGCCAGCGCGATGGCGAGCGCGGTCTCGGAGACGGTGTCCATGGCGGCCGAGAGGAGGGGGATGTTGAGGCTGATCGTTCTGGTGAGTCGCGTACTCACGTCGGTTTCGAGCGGCAACACCCTGGACTCCGCGGGCAGGAGCAGGACGTCGTCGAATGAGAGCCCTTCCGCCGCGAACTTGCGCTCCCAGTTGATCACGCCGCACCTCCCATGGTCGTTTCGTCGATTCTAGCCGAAAGGGGACACATGTGCGACGCGAGGCCCCGATTCGTACACGCCGCATGTACAATCACGGTCGGGGTTCCGTCATCCCGGAGCGGTATGATGAGGCCCTGTTCGACGCCGAGACCGTGCATGGAGTATTGCATATATAATGATACGCATTGTGCATTGCATACTGAGCGGGGGGCCGGCCGCGCGCACAGACCGATCGACAGAGGGAGGACGACATGTTTCGTGATCTCGTGACCCCCCACTGCGTGACCGCGTAGCGCTGCGGTCTATGGCCTTCTGCTTCGTCCACGCGGCCGATCTGCATCTGGACACGCCTTTCGAGGGCGTGGCCGAGGTGTCCGGCGTGGTGGCGGAGAGGCTACGGGACGCGTCCCTGGAGGCCTTCGACGGGGTGGTAAGGCTTGCGATCGATCGCCGGGCGGCGTTCGTGGTTTTGGCCGGCGACCTGTACGACGGGGCCGAGCGCGGGGTGCGGGCTCAGCTGCGCTTCCTGCGCGGTCTGGGCGTTCTTTCGGCGGCCGGCATCCCGGTGTTCGTGGTGCACGGCAATCACGACCCGGTGGGAGGATGGCCCGGAGTTCGAGAGTGGCCTCCGGGAGTGACGGTGTTCGGCAGCGACCTGGTGGGGGTGGTCCCGGTGACGCGCGATGGAGCCGTGCTGGCCCGGGTGTACGGCATCAGCTATGGTCACCGCGAGGTCACCGAGAACCTGGCGCTGCGCTTCCGCCGAGAGGAGGGTCCCGGCCTCCACATCGGCCTGCTTCACTGCAATGTGGGGGATGATCCGGCGCACGGGCGCTACAGCCCCTGCTCCCTGGACGATCTCGAGCGCGCGGGCATGGACTACTGGGCCCTCGGTCACGTCCACAAGCGACAGGTGCTGCGCGAGGGCCGCCCGTGGGTGGTCTACCCGGGCAACACGCAGGGACGCAGTCCCAAGCCCAGCGAGCGGGGCGCCAAGGGTGCCAGTGTCGTTCACGTGGAGGGAGGCGAGGTCCGCTCGGTTGAACATGTCGATCTCGACCAGGTGCGCTTCGTGGCCCTCGATGTGGACGTCGCGGGGGTGGCCGACCTGGGCGCCCTGCGGGCGCGGCTGGCAGCGGAAGTCGATGCTCTGACGGTCACCGGCGGCGGTCGCGACCTGCTGGTGCGGTGCATAGTGCGGGGTCGAGGAGCGGTTCACGCCGACCTTCGCTGCCACGGGGGGGTTGATGAGCTTCTGCGCGACCTGCGTGACGAGACCTACGGGGGCGGTGTCTGGTGGGAGGGCCTACGCGACCTCACCCGGCCGGAGATCGACCTTGAGACGGTGCGTGGCCGGGGGGATTTCGCCGCCGAGCTACTGCTCCGAGCGGAAGGACTGGTAGCCAACGAGGCCGAGCTAAAGCGCTTCGTGGAGACCGCGCTACGCGGGGGCGCCCCCTCTGGAGTCCACCGACACCTGGCGTCTACCGACGGAGCCGAGGCGAAGGCGGTGATCGAGGAGGCGCTCGTCCTGGCCCTCGATCTGCTGGGGGAGGAGTCTGACGCGTGTACATAGAGGGGTGGGGTGTCGATGGCTTCGGGGTGTTCCACGACTATGAGGAACGCAGCCTTCCCGAAGGGCTCTGCCTGTTCCTCGGCCCGAACGAGGCGGGAAAGAGCACTCTGCTGGCCTTCCTCCGCGGAGTGTTGTTCGGCTTCCCGGCGCGCAAGGCCGCCCTTCACTACCCACCGCAGCACGGCGGTCGCCACGGGGGGAGGGTGTTCCTCGCAGGAGCGGAGGGACCGATCGCGGTCGAGCGGGAGGTAGGCACCAAAGCGCCGCGGATCATCTACCCCGATGACGTCGAGTTGGGCGACGTGGCGGTCCGTCGTCTGCTCGGCGGAGTAGACGACGGTCTCTTTCGCTCGGTCTTTGCCTTCAGCCTGGCGGAGCTGGCCGACTTCGCTAGTCTCTCGTCGACGGGGGTGAGCGAACGGATCTTCTCCGCGGGCATAGCCGGAGCGGGTCCGATAGCCGGGAGCGTCTCGAAGCAGCTCGAAAAGGATGCTTTGGAGCTCGTGCGACCTCGCAGCGGTGGTCTGGGTAACGAGCTGCTGCGGCGGCTTGGCGGGGCGGATGCGGCCGCGCGCGACGCTGCGCGACAGGCAGAGGGATACCCGGAGCTGGTGGAGGAAGAGGTGATGCTCGGTAAGGAGGTCGAACGTGTCCGGCGTGCCGGCAACGACGCAGACCGCCGGGAGCGCCGGGCCCGGCTTCTGGGCGAAACGTGGCCCGTCTACAGCGACCTGCGTTCGGCCCGAGAGCAGCTCCAGACGCGCGAGGAGACCCTCGGCGCGTCGGGCGCGGAGTACCGCGCCAACGACGGCCTGCTCGCCCTAGAGCCGCGCGCGACCGCGACCGCGCGTACTGTGGAGTTACAGCGAGATCGCCTCGGCCGGCTGCCGGAGCTGCGTGTCCTGGCCGACGGCCGAGGGGTGGCTCTGCAGCGGCGGCTGGCCGACCTCGGCTTGGACTGGGACGCCGAGCGTGTACGCGGCTTCGACGCCTCCCTGCCGCGGCAGCAGGAGGCCCGGTCCTGGTCTCGCTCTCTTGCGGACGCGGCAGCGGATGCGGATGAGGGGCGGCGCGTCCAGTCCGTCGCCGGCGACATCCTCGTCGCTCTCCTTGACCAGCTGCGGGAGGCCGAGAAAGACTTGGGCGCGCTGCCGGCGATCGCTGTGGATGTGCTCGACACCGCGGACGTGGCGATCCGGCAACTCCGTGCCGACCTGCAATCACTCGGCCTCATGGACAACGACCTACGAGGGCGCCAAGCCGTGCTCGACGACCGGCGCAGGCAGGTGCGCGCCGCGGAGGCCGCCGTCACTGTGGCTGCCACGTGGG
>CAZDGO010000242.1:0-4222 GCA_964504825.1 uncultured Gaiellales bacterium | reverse complement strand
CTGCTCGACGAGCCCTTCGGCGCGCTCGACGCCAAGGTCCGGCAGGAGCTGCGCGCGTGGCTGCGACGGTTGCACGACGAGCTTCATATCACCAGCCTCTTGGTCACCCACGACCAGGACGAAGCCTTCGAGGTGGCCGACCGGGTAGTGGTCATGAACCAAGGGTGCATCGAGCAGGCCGGCGCCCCTGAGGAGCTGTTCGAGTGCCCGGCGAACGTCTTCGTGGCCGACTTCGTGGGCGACGCCAACGTGCTGCAAGGCTGCGTGCAGTCCGGGCGGGCCGTGTTCGGCGCCTTGGATATCCCCTACCCCGAGTACGCCGGTGACCCCCCGCTGCCGGCCACCGCGTATCTGCGCAGCCACGACATCGAGCTGCGGAGGACGCGCAACGGTGGCGGCGAGCTGCCGGTGTGCATCGTCCAGGCTCGGCGGACGGGCGCCACAGTCAAGCTCGTCCTGGCAGCCCAATCCTGCCTCTCCACCCTGCGCCTCGACGTGCGGCCCGACGAGTGGCGGCGGCTGAAACTGCAGGCGGGCGACACCGCCTACCTGCTTCCACACAAAGTATCGGTGTTCGTATAGCAAACGGCGTCGGAAGACGCCCCCCAACTCAAGGAGTTCATCATGCCTCTAAGCGCAACCACAGAAGACGTCCGCGGCCTCGTCGATGGCCTGAACTTCAGGCAGAAAGTCGATCGCTCCCTGGGCCTGATCCGGGAAGCCTGGGAGGAGTATGGCGACCGCCTGTCAGTGGCCAACAGCCTGGGCAAGGACTCAGTCGCCGTGTGGCACTTGGCCAAGCAGGTAGCCCCGGAGATCGGCGGCTTCATCGTAACGACCCGGTTCAAACCCGCCGAGACGGTGCGGTTCATGCACGACACGGTGGCCGGCTACCCCGAACTCGCCGTGTACTCCAACGATGAGGCCATCACCGACCGGCTCTACGAGACCGAACCCGACGCCTGCTGCGACATCCTCAAGGTGGAGCCCGTCCGCCGAGCCATCGACGAGCTCCGAGTCGAGTGCTGGGTCACAGGTCTGCGCTGCACCGAGGGCCGCACGCGCACCGACTTCCAGGAAGTCGAGGAGCGCGACAACGGCCTCATCAAGCTCAACCCCATCCTCATCTGGTACGAGCGCGAGGTGTGGCAGTACCTGGCTCTGTACGGCGTGCCGGTAAACCCCCTTTACGGTGAAGGCTACCGTTCCCTGGGCTGCTCCCCCTGCACGCGCATCAGCCAGGGCGCCGACGAGCGGGCGGGCCGCTGGCTCGGCACCAGCAAGTGCGGGGGCGAGTGCGGCATCCACACCCGGCCGCTGAAGGGTTGAGGCACCCCTCATGACAACAGTACTCAACCTACCGGAGAGCTACCAGGAAGACCTCGCCCGCCTGGAGGAAGCCGTCGCGCAAGTCAACGCCGGGCAGCTCTCGCTTGCCGCGTTCCGCTCCCTGCGCGTTCCGCAGGGAGTCTACGAGGAGCGCCGCGACGGCAGCTTCATGCTGCGCGTGAGACTCGCCGCCGGCTGCGTGCTCCCGGAGCAGATGCGGGCGCTCGCCCAGGTCGCCCGCGCGTACGGGAGCGAGACCCTGCACATGACCACGCGTCAGGACATCCAGGTGCACGGCGTGCCCCTGGAGGGCATTCACCCCGCGCTGGTGGAGCTGGCCGCGGCCGGCCTCTCGACCAAGGGGGGCGGCGGCAACACGGTGCGGAATGTAGGTGTCTGCGCGGAAGCCGGGGTCTGCCCTCGGGAGGTTTTCGACGTGCGGCCGTGGGTGGTGGCTCTCACCGAGCGGCTGCTCGCAGATCCGCTCAGCCTGCAGCTGCCGCGCAAGTACAAGATCGCCTTCTCGGGCTGCTCGGAGGACTGCGCCGCGGCGACCGTGCACGACCTGGGGTTCGTCGCCCGGAAGCGCGACGGACGCCCCGGCTTTGCCGTCTACGCAGGCGGCGGGATGGGCTCCAAGAGCCGCGTGGCCGACCTGTTGGAGGAGTTCGTGCCCGCGGAGGACGTGGCCTTGGTCGCCGAGGCGGTGAAGCGGGTCTTCGACCGGCGCGGAAACCGGCGCAACCGGCACCGGGCGCGGCTGCGCTTCCTGGTGGAACAGCTGGGGCTGGAGGAGTTCCGGCGTCTGTACCGTGACGAGACCCACGCCCTGCGTGCGGCCGGCTATGCCCCACCCTCCGTCCGGGACCTGCCCCGGTCCGCCCGCAACCTCACCGCGGGAGCCGGGGATGGCGGTGCGGCCGCACCCTCAGACCAGCCGGTGCCCGATCGTTGGCGCACGCACAACACCAGCGCCCAGCGCCAAGCCGGTCATGTGGTCGTCCACCTCCCCCTGGCGCTCGGCGACATCTCGGCCGGCGCCCTGGCCGGTCTGGCCCGCATCGTCGAGGAATACACCGACGGCTTGGCCCGCGCCACGCAGTGGCAGAACCTCGCGCTCCACTGGGTCCGGGAGAAGGACCTCCCCCGGGTACACGCCGAGCTCGAGACGCTCGGGCTGGCCGAAGCCCTGCCGCCCGCCCTGCGCCATACCGTGTCGTGCACGGGCGCGGCGACGTGCCGCCTGGGCATGTGTCTTTCGCGCGGCCTGACGACAGCCTTCGTCAGCCGGGTCGACAGCTCCGGGCTGGATATAGCCGCCCTTGGCGACGTGAACATCCACGTGAGCGGCTGCCCCAACTCCTGCAGCCGGCACCCGATCGGCCACATCGGGCTGCAGGGCGGCGCGCGGCGGATCGAGGGCAGGCTCGTGCCCTACTACACCGTCCAACTCGGCGGATGGGTGCGGGAAGGCGAGACCCGGTTGGCCGAGGGCCACGAGGCGGTCCCCGCCCGCGCTCTGCCCGCTTTCCTCACAGAGTTCCTTGTCGCCTATGGAGAGTCAGGCAACGCGCCCGACTTCGCCGGCTTCCTCGCCGGTGGCGGGCGCACGCGGGCCGCCGAGCTGGCCCGTCGGCACGGCGCCGTGCCCCGGTTCGAGGAAGACCCGAGCTTCTACTACGATTGGGGCGCCGAGATCCCCTTCTCCCTGGCCGGACGCAGCCCAGGGGAGTGCGGAGCCGGTGTCTTCGACCTCATCGACCTCGACCTCACCGCGGCGCGAGAGGCCGCGTCCGAGGGCCGCCACGTCGCCGCCACCGTGCTGGCCGCCCGGTCGCTTCTGGTCACCCAGGGCGAGGAGGCCCGCACCGACGCGGATGCGCTGGAGCTCTTCGCCCGCGCGTTCATCGAACCCGGGCTGGTGGATGCCGGTTTCAGCGGCCTTATCGCGCGCGCCCGGAGGGCCGTCGCGACCGCCGACCCAGAGAAAGCCTGGGCGGCGGAGAACGGCAGTCAGGTGGCCGAGCGGGTCGCAGCGCTCATCGAGGCGGCGCAGAGCCTCTACGACTCGATGGACGACTCCCTGCGCTTCCCCGCGAGGTCGACCTCCGGGGCGTCGTCTGCCCCCTCGACTATGTGAAGACCGAGCTGGTGCCGGCCCAGATGGCCGGCGACGAAGTGCCGGCGGTCGTCTCGCTGGAGGGCCACACGGGGGAGTCGCCGTCAGGCCGCCCCAAGCAGCGAGGCCAGCGGTACGGCCACGATCGTCTGGTCGAGCACCCGTACGTCCTGCCCAAGGTACGCGATGATGCCGAGCCGGAAGCGGTCACCCAGGTCGGCGCGGAGCGCACGCAGGCCGCTGACGTCGTGGCGTGAAAGAGTCACCGCGCTCTTGACCTCGATCGCCACGACCGCTTGGCCACGCTCGATCACAAGATCGACCTCGGCGCCGGCTCCCGTCCGCCAGAAGTGATATCGAGACGCGCCCGAGAGCCCGTCCCACGCCATCACGTCGGAAAGCGCGAAGGTCTCCATGAGCGCGCCGTCCTTGGCCGACGCCACAGCCGCGCGCCAGTCGAAGGCGTTGGCGGCCCACGCAGCCGCCCCGCTGTCGATCGCGTACAGCTTCGGCGCCTTCACCACGCGTTTGGCCACGTTAGGAAAAAATGGCTGCAGCAGCCGGATCTGGTAGGCCACCTGGAGGAGGTTGAGATACCGATCGACCGTGGAGTGCGACACCTGAGCGTCGGCGGCGATATCACTCTTGTTGAGCAGCCCTCCGCTCCTGAGCAGAGCGAGGCTCAGAACGCGACCGAACTCCGGTACGCTGCTGATGTCCGAGAGTTGTCGCAGATCGCGTTCGAGGAAGGTGCGCCGGTAGCTGTCGTACCAC
>CAZDGO010000241.1:0-4225 GCA_964504825.1 uncultured Gaiellales bacterium | reverse complement strand
AAGATGGTGGTGATGATCTCGTCGCGCGTATCGGCCTCGCCCCGGGATTCGTGATAGGCCCGGATGATGGAGGCGTTCGCGAAGATAGCCTGCGCGCCGGCTCCCGGCTGGAAGCTCACCGCGTCGAGTCCGGAGAGCTCGCAACAGATGCGGCCGAACCGGTAGACGATCTCCAGGATGCCCTGCACGGTCTCGTCGTCCTGAAGAGGATGGATGTCGGCCATCTGGGGCAGTCGGGCGAGCTGTTCGTTCACCTTGGGGCTGTATTTCATGGTGCAGGTGCCGAGTCCGAAGTCGATGTTGACGTCGGTGCCCATGGTCATCTGTGTGAGCCTCAGGTAGTGACGCAGCACCTGCGGCTGCGCGAGTTCGGGCAGATGGGGAGGCTCGACGCGCAGAAGGCCGGCCGGCACCAATGCCGCCGGATCGCCTACCACCGCGCGGACGCCCGGCTCCAAGGCCGGGGGAAGAACGCCCCGCTCTCCCAAGCTGCCCTGCACCATGATGGGCGGCTCTTCCCAGCGGGCCGCTTGGAACCCTTCCCGCAAGTAAGGCGCGCCCCCGTGCACGCCGCCCCGGCCTGCCCCCGCCGCCTGGCCGCTCATCGCACCACCTCCGCTACAGCCGTCGCTAGTCGATCGAGATCCGCCTGCGTGTGCACCTCGGTGACGCAGAATAGAGCGCACTGCTCCAACTCGGGGAACTCGACGGAGAGGTCCTTGCCCCCGAAGATACCGCGCTCGAGCAGAGCGGCATTGATCTCGGCAACGGATTTGCCCGTGCCTGCGAAGTCCACCGCGAACTCTCTGAAGAATGAAGAGTCGAATGCCGGTGACGCCACGCCGGGTATCTGCCCCAACATGCGCGCCGCGTAGGCCGACTTGCCCATGATCGTCTCCCCCACTTCGCGCATGCCTTGGGGACCCATCAGCGCCAAGTAGACGCCCGCTGTGATCGACCAGAGACCGGTCGTGGTGCCGGTGAAGTCGCGGGAGAGCTCACGCTTCACCCACGAGGTCTGCACCCAGTTCGCCCATCCGTAGCCCAGACCGGCGCCGTCGGCCGTAGTAGTGATGGTGGTGAGGAGCGTGGGGAACTCCTCAAGGTAGCGGGGATGGTGGTGGCTCGCCAAGAAGCCCGCCGTGCCCCCGCCGTACTGCATGTGCATGCCGAGCGGTTGCACGTCGCCGCAGGCGATATCGGCGCCGTAGCTACCAGGAGGTTCCAACAGGCCCAGGCTGATGGGGTCGACGCCGACCACGAACAGGGCCCCTGCCTCGTGAGCCAGCCGCCCGATCTCGCGCACCTCGGTCTCCAGGACGCCCAAGTAGGACGGCTGTTCCACGTACACCGCCGCCACGCGGTCGGAGAGCTTCGCGCGCAGATCGGCCAGACCGAGACGGCCGCTGGCGCGATCGTAGGCCACAGGCGTGATCGTCAGCGCCGTGCGGGCGAAATTCGCTAGTTGTGAGCGTTTCTCCTCGGAGAGGCACCTCGGTACCAAGACTTCCGGACGGTCGGTGAGCCGGCTGGCCATGAGCAGTGACGTGGAGACCGCCGTGCACCCGTCATAGGTGGTCAGGCTGACAGCGTCCATGTCGAGTAGGTCGCCCATCATGCTCTGGTACTCGAAGTATGCCTGGTTCTTGCCGGAGTCGGAATACCAGAGCCCCCCATAGGCGGTGAGGAACTCGCCTCGGCTGTTGATCTCGTCGCATACGGCCGGCACGTAGTGCTGCCAGCAACCCGCTCCGCGGAAGTTCAAGTAGTCGTCGCACGTGCGGTTCCGGCGCAGGAGACCTTCGACGTGCCGCCGGAGATCGTACTCCGACGGGAACGGGTTGGGCAGGTCGAGCTTGCGTCCCAAGCGCAGATGCGCGGGGATGCTCTCATAGAGTTCCTCTGCCGAGCCCACGCCGATCTCGCGCAACATCTCTGCGCGCGCCGCCGGAGCCGAGTTGGGGATATACGGGTGAACCACAGGGACGCTCTCCTCGGACACGCCTGCCTCCTCGGACTTCGGTTGTAACCGTAGCAGACTCGGCGGGCGGGCGCTATCGCGCGCCGACCGGAGACCTACGGCGATCTGGTGGCTCCGTGAAGGCCCGGCAGCCCCTCACCGGCCCTTCCTGATCGAGCGGGCGGCGGTCTGCCCGGCGATCTCCTCGCTGGCACCACCGTCCGTGCCTAAGAGCACGGCGGACGCTTCCGCGGCGGCGATCTCGGACGAAAGGTCGGCGTCGTCCGTGGTCGCGAGTACCCCGAGCGCCAGGCGGGCGTCATCCGCGGCGATGCGGCCGGCACTGCGTTGGGCCTCGGGGTCGAGCTTGAAGGTGACCGCGAAAGTCACCAAGGCGAAGCCGCACGCGATAAGAAACGGAATCTGATAGCCCACGAAGTTGAGGATGAAACCAGCGGCTACCGGCACGATGATGGCAGTGGCGTGCGCGAGCGTGATCCCCATCGCCAAGCTCGGTGCGACTTCCTCTACTACGGCGATCTTCCGTAGATAGATGGAGGAAGCGATCGGCGAGACCGGCATGATGAATGCGTAGATGAGGTAGCAGATGCAGGCGATCACGACGTTCCCCGCCAGCGCGTAGCCGCCTAGCGCCACCACGTAGGCGAGATTGATGAGGGAGAGGGTCTGGCGCTCCCCATGCCGATCGATCAAACGGCCCATCCACGACGAAGACACCATGCTGGCGAATGTCACTGCCAGCAGCACGGCCGAGATCTGAGCCACGTTCAGTCCGAAGTGATTCACAAGCACCCAGAGACCGAACGAGAAGAAGACCTGCTGGCGGGCGCCGTCCAGGACGTTGAGCAGGTAGTAGTAGCGATAGTCCCGGCGCCACACGATCCGATCTCGCTTGGGCGCTACCCTCCGCTCCCTGCCCTCGTGAAGGTGGGGGAAGCCCACGATCGCACCTGCCCCGACCAAAGCGACCGCTCCCAGGATGACGAACGTGGCCCGAAACGAGAACAGGTTGTAATGGAAGATGATGAACACCATCACCAGGGCGGCGAAGGTCCCGGCCTGATTGAAGGCCGCCATCAGACCAAGGACGCTGCCGCTCTTCGCCTCGGTGGTCAGGCTCAGGCCGAGAGCGAACTGAGTCTGCAACACCGTGTGGAACCCCACACTCGTGATGATCACCCACGGCACGACCGTCCAGAAGCTGTTCGAGAGGCCGTAGAACACATAGCCGACGGCGAGAAGGGCAAGCGCCGCCGCGGTCACGCGCTGCAACGAGATGCGGTAGAGGACCGCGGTGAGGACTATGAGCAGGAAGCCCCCCAGCTCGCGGATGGCCGTGATGTAGCCGAACTGGGGCCCCGAGAGATGCAGCACGTCCTCGAAGTAGTTCGTGACGATGTTCTGGTGCGCGTTCAGGGCAAAGCCGAACGTGGCCGACATGACCGCAAGCAGGACGAACCCGCGCCCCGCCGGAGTCTGCCAGGTCTGGCGCATGCGGGCGATCACGCATCTGCTCCCGCCCACTCCGGCCCGTGACACTCCAGCACCGACAGCCAGACCCGAGCCGGCGTCGGCGATGCAGGTGGCCCGCAGGTTGAGACCATCGACGTACTCGCCTTCACCAAGGTCGGCCGCGATGTTGATCGCCACGCGGGTGGCCATCTCCGTTGCGGCTCTCGCCGAACACTCCACATCGCAATAGTGTGATTTTGATATATTCTGGAGCCGTTGTCCAGTCCAACAGCCCGATCGACCCGAAAGGCGATAGAGATCGCGCCTCGGTTCGAGCCGGAGGGGAAGAGATCGTGGCCACCATCCTGTTTGCACGTGAACACGAGACCATGCGGCCATCGGCGAACCCGACCGCCAGCCGTGACCCAGACGACCGTAACCCGAACTAGGGAGACTATAGACATGGCGATGGTGAGGAACTTCCTCGGCAAGGACATGGACATCCCCGAAGACCGCCTCTACAGTTTGAGCGCGCACTTCTGGTTCCGGCGCGTGAACGACGCGGAATTCGAGGTCGGCGTCACCGAGCCCGGCGTCGCCCTTACCGGCGGTCTCGACCTCGACGTGCTGGCCGACCCGGGAGCCGCGATCGTCCCCAGCGAAGAGGTGGCGTTCGCCACCACCAGGAAGGCCATCAAGTACTTCATGAGCCCGGTGGGCGGCGCAGTGACGGTCGCGAACGTAGCCGCGACCGCCGCCGACTCGGGCGCGACGGCGGCGGCCGGGGCCGCC
>CAZDGO010000240.1:0-4230 GCA_964504825.1 uncultured Gaiellales bacterium | reverse complement strand
CCCAGCCGAAGGTGGAAGGGGTCCGCGATCGCCTCCGAGCCGCGCCCCGGCCCCGGCCGGCGGCGCGCGGCTGTATCGTGGCGGTCTCCTTCCCCGCCGGAGTGCGGAGGCGGGCCTTCGCCGGCTCCTTCTGTCTCGGTTTTGGCTTGTTCGCCATCTGCACCTCCTCCGCGCGCACCCTCGCCAAATCCGTCAGTCGGTTACCTTAGCATAGGGCAGTTCGGACACGATGGTGCCGCTGCGGCGTAGCCGCGTCCACGCGCGCGTTCTCGGCGAAGGGGCGCGCGCATGCGTGGCAGCGCTGGGGCCGGTGGTCGATTACCTCATCTTGCCCGCTCGAGTGGAAACAGCCGGCGGTTCTTGCCCTCGTGTCCGGGTTGACCGCCGGGACTGCGACCCGGGCTACCTTAGTAGCCGGGAGAGGATCACGGCCACGTGCATGCGTTTGATCGGCTCTGCCGGCCGCAGCTCCACCGTGCCGTCCGGTAGAGGGTAGCCGTTGAGCACCTGCACAGACTTGAGGTAGGCGGCGGCGACGCGGTGGATATTGGCGAGAGGCACGTCGGCGAAGCCGGGCGTGTCGGCGGGGAGTGCCGCCGCCTCGTCGTCCCAACCCATGGCCCTCACCAGCATGGTAGCCATCTGGTCGCGACGCACCGGCTCGTAGGGCTGGAACGTGGTCTCGGTGACTCCGTTCACCAGGCCGGCCTCGAAGGCGGCCGCCACCCAGTCGGACTCGTCGCCGAGGGTTCCCGGCTGCGCCGGCATGTCGGCGAACGGCCGCGTGGGGACGTCGACCACCACGATCTGATCACCGGGGAACAGCGCGTTGTGCAGCCCCACTACCATCTTGGCGAACTGCCAGCGCGAGACCGCGGTCTCCGGCTTGAACTCCCCCGAGGGATAGCCGTTCATGAGACCGGCGTCGGTGACCTGGTCGATCTCGTCGTAATACAAGTGCTGCGGCGGGACGTCGGTGAACTCGCGCAAAGGAGGCGGCGGACCGCCCGGGCTCACGATCTCGAGGATGAGGGTGGAGCGCATCTGGCTGTATCCGAAGAGGCGGCGGAAGGCCGACGCGCTCACCACCGCGGAGCCCGCGTCACCGGTGAGGCGCAGGGTGGCGGTATGGCTCTGCGGGTCGGCCGTGTCGCGCGTGAGCACCTCCACCCGGGACACGGCGCCGATGTGCACCGGGTGCCCGTCGACGTCGCCCATGCCGTCGACCTTCGCGGAGAGATCCGTCGCCGAGATGCTGAACGTCCAGGCGTAGCCGGGGTTGTCGGTGGGCGCCCTCAGGCTGTAGGGGTCGGCCTGTGCGGGCAGATAGGGGTACTCCCCTTGGCTCCACTCGGTCGTGTATCCCCCCGAGCTCGACGAGAAGAAGCTCGAGATCACCGTCCCCTGGTAGCGGAGCACGAGCCCCGCCGTCTGCTCGGCCGCCTCGCCTATGCCCGGGTTTGCTTGTTCGAACGCGTAGCCGCGGTAGACCTGGTCCCACTGGTTGTCGTTGAGGTAGGGGTCGCGGTTGGCCACTGCGTAGGTGCGGGCCGCCACCGCCTGGGCCTTGACCGCTTCGGGTGCATAGGCCGGCTGGTTGGCCTGCGCCCAGCCGTAGTCGACCTCGGCGATGCTGCGCAGGTACTTCTCGATGGGCACTAGGTCGAACACCGCCAGATAGCCGTCGGTGAGTGAGGGCTCCACATGCATCTTGCCCCAGTACTCGCGGGCGGCGATCGGGGCGGCGTCGGCCGCCGTGCGGAACTGCACCTTGGTGCGCCCGCCGGCAGCCGGTCGCGCCTCGACCCAGTCGAAGGGTCCCTGCTTCCTGCCGGCCGCCGTGACCAGTTGTAGGCTCCCCTCCTTGGGGGTCAGTGTGCAGAAGGCACCCGCGGGGAGCTCTTCGGTCTGTTCGCCGGCCGGACCCTTCTTGACCAGCGTCACCGCTGCGCCCACCGCGTGCACGTCGACCACGGCGAAGTTCTGCGTGATACCGGCCACACTCTTCCACGGCTCGCTGGAGACCTTCACCTTCAGCTCCAAGCCGGGATCGGCGAGAGGATCAAGTGTCGTGCCGGGATAGTAGAAGCCGAGGATGAAGCGGAAGTCCTTGCCTTCCTTAGCCGCCTGCCACGCACCCCACTGGCTGAGCCCCACACCGTGGCCGTATCCCCGGCCCTTGAAGACGAAATCGGCCGCCCAGGCCGGGCGCGCCGCCGCGGCCCCGATCACCATCACGACCACCAGCACCAACGCCGAGGCGAGCAGGGCGGCGCCCGAACGGGCCCGGTCGCGTCGCGGGACCTGCTTCATGACGCGCGGACTCACGTCGCCCCTGGGGAGGCAGTCGAGGGCGACCAGCCCAGGTATTCCTGGATGCCACGGGCCACCGCGGCCGCCGCCTTCTTCTGGTAGGCGGGATCTTTGAGCTTAGCCTCTTCCTCGGCGTTGGTGAGGAACCCCACCTCGGTCAACGCCGCCGTCATGTGGCTCTCGGCCAGCACGTGGAGATTCACCCAATGAGTGCGCGCACCCCGGTCGTCGCTGCTCAGAGAGGCGATCAGGTTCCGCTGGATGGCCTCCGCCAGACGTTTGCCCTCCACCGAATACAGCGCGTCGGCACCCCAGTAGAAGGTCTCGGTGCCTTCGGAAGCGGGATCGCCGGCGGCGTTGTTGTGGATGGAGACGAAGATGGTCGCCTGCGCTTGGTTAGCCAGATCGGTGCGCTCCTGCAGAGTGGGATACGAATCGTCGGAACGGGTGAGTATGGTCCTCAGTCCCGCCTCGCGCAGGATCTTGTCGACTTCGAGAGTGATGGCTAGGTTGACGTCTTTCTCCTTCACCCCGGTGACACCGATCGCCCCGGAGTCGCTGCCTCCGTGCCCGGCGTCGAGCGCGATCAGAGGCGGACCGCTGGGCGGCCCATCGATGCGTTTGAAGACGTCGACCACGATCCGGTACCCCTTACCATCGGAGGGAGGCAGGGTGGACACCTCGTAACGACTGAACCGGTCGAGCGTGAGGGTGATGCGCACCGCCTGCGGCCGGTAGGTGAGCTGGCGCGCGGCGGCCCGCTGCACCTCGGGCGAGCCCACAGCAGCGTCGAGCCCGCCGGAGGCCACGACCGCTTTGGACGTGTCCACCACGAGCACGCTGGAACCGCTCATGTAACTGGTGACCGCGTCCGGCGCGGCCGAGAGATCGAATACCATCCGCGTCATGTCGGGATGATCGGCGCTCGCCCGTACGGCCTCCACCACCGCCAGGTCGCGGAGTTCGGCGCGATAGGCCACCAAGCAGAACTGCCCCCGAGTGATGGGTGCGGTAGGAGCGAAGCGGCCGCCCGCGCCCCCCTCGAACAGGCCGCGGGCCAGCGCCAGCGCCACGTAGGGGCGGGCTTCGACCGCGATGCCGGCTGCGTCCGCGAAGGGGGCCAGCTGTTGATCGATCTGCGACGTCGTGAGGCCTTCTGCATCGTCAGACCAACCGAGACTGCGTACCACGATCACGGCCATGTGCTGACGTTGCAGGGGCGTGTACGGGCGGAACGTGCCGTCGCTGTATCCGGCTATCCAGCCCTGGTCCGTGGCGGTCTCCACATAGGGAGTGTAGACCGCGTCGACATCGGAGAACTGCCGAGAGGCGGCGGCCGTGGTGGAGAGACCCCGCTGACGCACGAGTATCTTCGCCGCCTGCCCTCGGTTGAGCGCCACCCCGGGATGGAAGGTGCCGTCTGGATAGCCTGAGATCACGTCGGCACCGGAGAGATACTCCGCCGCGTCGTGCGCGCGCTCGGTGGGGGAGACGTCGCTGAAGCTCGACTCGTGCGCCTGCGCCGGCGCGGCGAGCGCCGGCGCAAGCGCCACAACGATTAGCGCCGCCGCCACCGTCGCGATCACTCGACCGGGGAATATGCGCAGGCGTTGGATCACAAGAGCACCTCGGGGTCGGGTGGGGACCGGCCGCAGGGCGGGCGCCGGGCTAGTGGCCCGAGCCCTCCCCGACCAGTCTCAGCGCCCGGGCGATCACGGTGACCGCCTGGGCTCGGTTGGTGGTCTCCTCGGGACGGAAACGGCCGTCGGCGCCGCCGCTGATGAGGCCCAGTCCTTGCGCCGTCACGATGTCGGCGGTAGCCCAGTAGTCACCGGGCACGTCCTGGAACGGGCGTAGTTCCGGTTCCGCGGCCGCGGCGTCCGAGGAACGCTCGGTTCCGACGGGACCGAGCGCCCG
>CAZDGO010000239.1:0-4238 GCA_964504825.1 uncultured Gaiellales bacterium | reverse complement strand
GTACCCCTGACCGTGGCCGGACTACCCGCGATGCCCGCCGCTGCGCCCAACCTCGCCCGCCTGGTGGCCGTGCTGTTCCTTCAGATCTGGGGCGCTGACGGCGAGGTGGCCGACGACGAGCTGTCGCCGCGGCTCTCGGGAGCCGCGGCGCGCCTGCGCTCCCCGCTCCTCTCCGCCGTGAGCGCCGACGATCCCACGATCTTCGCCGACTGGCTGATCACCGGACTGCTGGTAGAGATAGCCGAATCCTTCCCCGAAGTCTTCGAAGCGACCGCAACCGAGGCGGGGGGATCGAAAGGGGAGGTGGTCTACAAAGCGCCGCCGCCCGCGACCGGGCAGTCGCTCACCGGAGAACGCCGCGAGGCTCCCGGGGAGATCGGACCGCAGACTGTGGACCATGATCGCAAGGCAGCCAAGCCGGCTACTACGCCCGACGATGCCACGACACTCATCGGGAACCTCGCCCAGAGGCTATCGTCTCCGGGCCTGCTCGGCCACGACACCCGGGCACATACCGCGGGAGCCGCGGACGCGCGGGGCAAGAGTCCCCTTCAGCCGCAGCTCATCATCTACCCCCGCATGGATGGCTCGCAGACCGTGGATGAGGTCTCGGTCGCTATGGCTCACCTCGTGCCTCCCACTGTGCACAGCCGGCAGGTGCTCGAACAGGTAGTGACCATCTACGGCCCCCCGGCCCTGGAAGCATTCGCGGGGGAACGGGCCGCTTTGCGCCGGGCGTTCGAGGTGAACTTCGAGCGCCGATTCGCCGGCCGCTACCGCTCGGGGAGACGGCTAGGCATGAGAAACCTGCGCCGGTTGGCGGTTTCCCGCGATCTGCGCCTCTTTCAAAGGATGGAGGTGCCCGATCGCCTGTCGTATTACTTCCATCTGCTCATCGACGTCTCGCCATCGATGCTGACCAACCGCAATGCCGCCAAGGCCGTCGCGGTGGGGTACGCGTTCGCGGAAGCCCTCGACCGCCTGCGGGTGCCGGTGGACGTGTCCCTGTACTCCGCCGCCGTGACCGAGCTCTACGACCACCGTCGCGACCGCCTCGACCGCTTCTTCGGGGGAGACTTCGGCTACTACAGCTCAGGGACCCACGAGATCGAGGCCATCGCCTACGCCAAGCAGAAGGCCGACACCGTCAACCAGACGCGCAAGCTCATCGTCGTGCTCACCGACGGCCATCCCAACAGCGTGGCGCTGCAACGGGCGGGAGCCGGCGACCTGCGCTCCTACTACCGGGAAGCGTTGATACCGTGGCTGCGGCGGGCGGGCATCGACCTGCTCGCCATCGGCATCGGCCACTCCCCCACCTATCACGAGAACGCGGTGTCGATCGGGTCGAGCTGGCAGTCGATCGCGGTGCTGATGCACCTTCTGGACGGCGTCATCGCCGAGGGGCGCCGCAGTCACGCTACCCTCTGGCAGTAACGCCACGCGACCGCCGAGCCGCAGGCCTCACTGCAACGAGCGCTCACTTCTTGGCCACCATCAGGGCGCCTGCGAGCAGCACGACACCTCCCGCCACCCGCACCCACGACACCTGGATCCGCTCCAGGCCGAACAGGCCGTACTTGTCGATAGCCATGCCGGCGATGAGCTGAGCCGCGACGTTCGCGGCGATGACCGCCGCCAAACCGATGCGAGGCACCAGGAACGCCGTGGCCATGATGAACACGACCGCGGTGAATCCACCCAAGAACTGCCACGGGGGAGCTCCCCACACCGCCGTGAGATCGGAGCGCGTGAGTAGCGTCAGCACGAGCATCAGCACCGTGCCCACCAGGAAACTCGCCGTCACCGCGGCCACCAGACCCGACCGCCGCGACAGACCGGCGTTGATGGGCGCCTGGGTGGCATTGATCGTGCCCACCAGCATCATGAGCAGCACGAGACCATAACGGGAGGCCTGGCTTGTCACGCCTCCGCGGCCTTCCCGGGCCGCCCAGCGTCTCTGCCCGTCACGGCCTCTCCGCCTGTCGCGGCCTCTGCGGCCGCCCGGCGCAGCCGGGCCGGCGTGATGGGGAGGTCGCGCATCCGCAGGCCTACGGCGTCGAAGATGGCGTTGGCTATAGCGGGGGCGGTGGGCATCTGAGAGCACTCACCCGCGCCGGCGGCTCCGAACGGCCCCCGCTCATGAGGAGTCTCGAAGAGCAAGATCTCGATGTCTGGAGCCTCCGTCGCCCGCGGGATGCGGTAGTTCTTGAAGTTGAGGGTAACGCCGGGCACGAACTCCTCCTTCAACGCGAAGCCGATGCCCATGAGGGCCCCACCTTCGAGCTGCCCCTCGACCGACTGCGGATTGATCACGGTGCCGACGTCATGGGCCACGTGCACGCGCACGACATCCACGTGGCCGGTAACCGGGTCGACCTCCACCAGGGCCACCTGGGAACCGAAGGTGTAGGTCTCGTACGGCCGGCCTTGACCGTTTTCGTCGAGGTCGCCCACTTCCGCAGCGTAAGACCCGAAGTAGCGTCGGCTGTGACCCGCCGCCACCAGATCGGCGAAGCTGACGCTGAGTTCGGGATCGCCGTCGACATGGACCCCCGCGTCCTCGACCAGCAGCGTCGCTGGGTCGTGCGCCAGCATCTCGGCGGTCGCGGCCATCACCGAATGCTTGAGCAGGCGGGCGGCACCGAGGACGGCATTCCCCGTGTTGTAGGTCTGGCGGCTCGCGCACGTGAAACCACCATCCGGAGCCCCATCGGTATCCCGTGCGCGGACGTGTACCCGCTCGTAGGGCATGGCCAGCTCTTCCGCGGCGATCTGAGCCATGACGGTCTCGAGACCCTGCCCGATGTCGGCCGCTGTCGTCACCACGCAGACGTCGCCGTCGGGAAGGAGCTCCAGATATGCCTCCGACTTCTCCGACAGACTGGTCTTTCCCGGCCCGAACCACATGCTGGCTAGTCCTACGCCGCGCCGGCGGCGCGACCCCTCGGCCGCAGCCGCCGCGTTATAGCGGGCGGCTTCCTCGCGGGCATCCACGTACGCGGGTATGAGCGAATCGAGAGTAGTAAGGTAGGGGACCCGGGCTTCGAGCTGCTGCCCCGAAGCCGTGGTATCGGCGTCGTGGTAACCGTTCAGCCGTCGGAGCTCGAGGGGGTCGATGCCCAACCCGGCAGCAAGCTCGTCCACCAGGCACTCCGTGGCGAAGGTCAGCTGAGGCACGCCGAAGCCACGCATCGCCCCGCTCACGGGCCCGGTCGTGTGCACAGCGCTCCCACGCACGCGCACGTTGGGAATACGGTAGGGTCCGGTGGCGTGCACCACCGCCCGGGTGACTACCCCCGCTCCGAAGGAGAGATAGGCTCCGGTGTTGGCGACCAGCTCAGCGGTGAATCCCACCATCCGCCCATCCGCCATAGCTCCCAGCTTCAGGTCCATGGAGAACGGGTGCCGCTTCGTGGTGTCGACGAAGGACTCCTCCCGACTGAGCACCAAGCGCACCGGCTTACCCGTCGCGAAGGCGGCGATCGCGAGCATCCCCGGGAAGGGCACGTCGAGCTTGCCCCCGAAACCACCCCCGGTGGTGGTCTGGATAATGCGTACCCGGTCCGGATCCACGGCCAGCACTTTGGCCACCTCCCCCCGGGAATGTTGAGCGTTCTGGGTGCCCACCATGATGACCACCCGGTCACCGTCCATGTAGGCGACGCCAGCTTCCGGCTCCAAGTAGGCGTGCTCGTTATAGGGGGTGGTGAACAGCCCCTCCGCCACCACGTCAGCAGCGGCCAGGGCGGCATCCGCGTCGCCGCGCGCCAGCCGGCGCACGAAGACCTCGTTGGGAACGTCGTCGTGCACCCCCGGAGCCCCCGGAGCCAACGCCTCCTCGGGTGTGGCGAGGACAGGCAGGGGCTCCCAATCGACTCGCACCAGCTCACGGGCGGCCTCAGCGGCCTCGAGAGACTCTGCCACCACGATCGCAACGGGCTCTCCCAGGTGCCGAACTTTGTCGAAGGCGAGGATGGGCTGGTCGGGCCGAAAGATAGCCACGGCGTTGCGACCGGGGACGTCCCGAGCAGTCAACACCGCCACCACGCCGGGAACAACCATGGCGGCCTCGGTGTGGATGCCGAGTATGCGGGCGTGAGCGTGGGGACTGCGCACCACTTTGAGGTGGTGAAGGTCCGGCAGTTCGAGATCGGCCGCAAAGCGGGCTTCCCCGAGCACCTTCTCCCAGGCGTCCCGGCGGGGTAGGCTGCGCCCGATGACCCGGCGGCCGTTGC
>CAZDGO010000238.1:0-4258 GCA_964504825.1 uncultured Gaiellales bacterium | reverse complement strand
CAGGAACAGGTGTCCCTTCGTGCCGAAGACCCTGACGGCGTACAGGTAGACCATCATGGGATATGCAGCGTGCAGCGAGGGCATCGCGGCGACCATGTTGGGGCTCATGATGGCGTAGAGCGTGGGCAGACCCGGTCCCCGCTTGAACAAGTCGGTGGTGCGGACCATCACATCGTGGAGTGGGGGGATGATGCCGTCGTAGGACGCCAACCACGGGGGCATGGCGGGGTAGAACAGGTAAGTCAGGAAGGCGGCGAACGAGAGGACGGTGAGCGCGGTGATGAACCGGCGGAAGCTTGTGCGGTTGCGGGTCCAGAGCAGGAGCGCGAACCCCAGAGGCAGGGTGAAATGCAGCAGGTAGGTGAGCGTGAAGACGTAGTCGTACCAGGTTGGGTGGTCGGCCACGAAGAGGAAGTCCTGCAGGATGACGGTGGGCAGTCGACCGAAGAGGAACTCGTCGGCGAGGATCAGAGGCTGCACGTGCACCGCCCAACCGAGGGACGGAACAAGCCCGCGTAGATATTCGTACGCGGCCAGAAGGAAGACGAACGGCATCCAGTCCTTCAAGAAGGTGAGCGGTTTCGCCACCAGAAACGCAAGCACCAGTCCGACGATGACGACTTTGTCCGGGGTCGGCCAGCCGCCGGCCATGGCCATGAGGAAGCTGGTGACCGCGAAGTAGCCGATGGTCAGCCCGGTGAGGTAGCGTCCGCGGAGTGCGCTGAGCAGCGGGGCCACGCGCGACCGCAGGTTTCTCGAAGCAGCCTCGCGTGGGGTGTCGCTGTCCGTCGTGTCTCCTCTCAGTTGGGCTTGACCGCAGAGACGCGCGGTAGTCTCAGCGTGAACACGGCTCCGCCGCCCGGGGCGTTGCCGGCAGTCAGGCTACCGCGGTGGACGGAGACGAGGCGGGCGGCGATCGCCAGACCGAGTCCGCTGCCGGTCCCCTCTGGAGGCCGCTTCGCGCCCGCCCGGTAGAAGCGATTGAAGACGCGCTCGAGTTCCGCCTGCGGGATGCCGGGGCCGTCGTCGGTGACGGTGACGAGCGCCGACCCGTTCTCAGCCGTGCAGGTGACCGAGATGCGTCCGCCTTCCGCGGTGTGATCCACGGCGTTATCGAGCAGATTGAGCAGGGCCTGTAGCAGCATGTCGTGGTCGCCCTCGACGATCAGTGACTCATCTGCGTCCAGCGACATCATGCGCCGACCGAGCCCCTGAGCCTTTACCACGGCCTCGTCCACCAGCTCTGTCAGGTCCAGTAGCTCGTGTGAAGGAGTCGGTCTGGCTTCGAGCCGGGCGAGTGCCAAGAGGTCGCTCACCAGCTGGTTCATCCGGTCCAGCTCGCTCATCACCAAGTTGAGAGTCTCTTCCTGGTCCGCTGTCTCATCGCTGGTCTCGCGCATGACCTCCAGGTGGCCGCGGACGATGGTGAGTGGCGTGCGGAGCTCGTGGCTGGCGTCGGCCAAGAACCGGCGTTGCTCCCAAAACCCGGCCTCGAGGCGGTCGAGCATGGAATTGAGCGCGGCGACCATGATGCCGACGTCGTCCCGCGGCCCCTCATACGACACGCGCTCCCATAGTGACGATTGGGTGACCGCTCCGGCTGTGCGCGCCGCTTCGTGCAGCGGACGCAGACTCGTACGGGCGACGAGCCGCGAGAGTAGTGCGCCGAGAAGCGTGACCAAGAGCCCTGCGAAGATGAGCGCGCGGGCGAGGTCGCCGGTCAGAGTCGCGTGGGTCCTCATCGGGAGACCCGCTTGGAACACCGCCACTACCGTGGTCGAGTCGCGAAGTGGCATTGTGGCTACGCGGTACGAGCGATCCCCCACTTTGAGCGTATCGAAGGAGCGAACCGACGTAGCGGGGGTGAGGTTCCTCTTGTTGGCGGGCACGCCTTCGAGGTGGAGATCTGAGTTCGAGAGCACTCGGCCATCGGGAAAACGAACCAAGAGGATGGCGCCGGAGGTTTCGCCGGCGCTGCGGGCCTCCAAGTACTTGCGTGAGGTCTCGGGTAGGTTGCGGGCAGCGGAGCCGGCCGTTGCGCCGAGGGCGGCGGCGAAAGCTTCCGATTCACCCAGGAGCGTCCGGTCGAGGTCGGCTCCCAGCTGCCGGTCGAGCACGATGTAGCCCAAGGCGGCAACAAGGGCGACACCCACCGCGATGGAACCAGTGACGGCCAGCGCCACACGAGCGCCGGCGGAGAGCCGGCGAGTGAAGCGGACCCGGCTACCGGATGACACGGTAGCCGACACCCCTCACGGTCTCGATGACCGACTGAGTGTCCGGAGTGTCGAGCTTGCGGCGAAGATAGCGCACGTAGACGTCTACTACGTTGCTCTCGGTGTAGGAGCTGGTGCCCCAGACCGTCTCAAGGATCTCGGCGCGGGCCATAGTCTCCCCGGCGTGGTGCATCAGGTATTCCAGGAGGGCGAACTCTCGGGACGAGAGGTGGTAGCGTCGCTGGTCTCGCGACACCACTCGGGTGCGGGTGTTGAGGGTCAGACCGGCGGCCTCCACGATCTCCGGCCCGCCATCGACGCGGGTGAGGGCGCGTACTCGCGCGGCGAGCTCGCGGAACGCGAAGGGCTTGGTCAGGTAGTCGTTGGCGCCCATGTCGAGCAGGGCCACCTTGTCCTCGATATCGCTGACGGCGCTCAGCACGATTATGGGGGTGAGTACCTGAGCTGCCCGCATGCGGCGGACGATCTCCCGTCCATCGCCGTCGGGGAGTTTCAGGTCGAGAAGGATGAGATCGAACCGGCCGGAGAGAGCCGGCTCCAAGGCCTCGCTGCCCGAGCCGGCCCGCTCGAGCAGGTGCCCCTCTCCCGTCAGGCCTTTGATGATGAAGGAGGCGATGCGGTCCTCGTCTTCGACGAGCAAGATCCTCATGGTGTGTCGGTGCCGGTTCCCGTCATCCGGACCACCTTGGAACTCTTAATGGTCGTCGTCGTCTTCTTCTCCCACGGTTGGCGGGACGACCACATGGTGTGTGGTCGTGGTGCTCGACGACACGGGGACCGCGGTCGTCGTCCGCTTCCCATGCCTCGTCTTCGTCATGGTCACCGTTGTCTTCGGAACGGTCGTCGCAGTGGAGAGGGAGCGCGACACCGTACGTACGGTGGTCGTCGGCGCAGGCAACTGCGTGGTCGCGGAGTGGACAGCTGTGGCGATAGGTCCTGCGGTGGTCACACTGGGCTGGGTCACTCGACCGCCGACCGCGCCGTAGCTGCGGGGCGGGCCGGACTCGGCCACGACAACCGAGGCGGTCGTCGTGGTGGGCGCCAGGGTCGAGGGCGCTGACGGCGACGTCACTTCGGCGTCAACCACGCCGGCGTCAACCACGCCGGTGTCGACCACACCGGCGTCGACCGGCGTCGACAGACTCACTAACGGTAGTTGGTCCGCGCCCGGCCCGCGGCTCTCGACCACGGTGCCTGCCACCGCAGACAAGGCCATGACGGTCAAACCCGTGATAGCCGCAACGCTCAGAGCCCGTTTCAGTTTCGCGGAACTCATGCGGTCTTCTCGCGCATCGAAACCTCCCTGGCGGCCGCCTTCAGCCCGACCGTGTGTTCGCGCTGATACATTGTCGCACGCCTGCTCCGTCGCGGCATCCGACCAGCTGCGCCCGCCTTTCTACCGCTTGTTGATCAAAGGGTAACCTTTATCCTCCCAAGCGCGGAAACCGCCCACGAGATCGTAGAGGTTCGTATACCCAGCTTTGGACCATTCCTCCACGGCTATGCGACTCATGCGGTCGCTGCGACAGTAGACCACGATCTTGGCGCTCTTGTCTTTCGGGAGCTCGCTCACCAGCTGGGCAGCCTTGTCGTAGGGCAGGAACAGATCGGTCGGCGCGATCTCTCCTTCGTAGGGGATGTGCACGTTGATGAAGACGAAATCCTTATTCTTGAGCATCTCCGCGAGTTGAACGGGGTTGATCTCGCGGAATGGTTGTCCGGATGCCGTCGTGGGGGTGTAGGTGGTCGTCGTCGTGCTCGACGAACTACAGCCGACGAGCCATGCGGCGGCAGCGAGGGAAGCGACGATCGCGATGACGGCGGCTAGGGTGACTGCCGGCGAACGGTGGCTGAACAACATGCGGCCCCCTCGTTTGTTTGGACCCCGGACCCCGGAGTCGATCAAGACCCTCATATGCACTCGAAGGGCGTGAGGTCGGGGGTCTGTTCGGGTATAATACCGGACGGCCGACTGTCGCTCGTCTCGGGTCCGGGGTGCTCGGCGGCGGGCGTCCCAGATG
>CAZDGO010000237.1:0-4281 GCA_964504825.1 uncultured Gaiellales bacterium | reverse complement strand
CTGATCGCGTGAGGCGCCGGTGAGAGGCGGGCCGGCGACGCTGGTGGCGGGCGACGCGGTAGCCACCGCCCCGGCGGTCGCCGACACCACGGATCCGGCGACCGCGAACTCCGCGGCAGCAAGTCCGGCAGAGACGCAACCCATAGCGGCGAGCCCCGTTGCGCGGCTGGCCCTGGTGGCGGCCATCACCGTCTATCTGTTCCTGTTCGTCACGTGGACCGTGCGGAACCACTACGCTTTCGGCACTGCCGGCTTCGATCTGGGCATCTTCGATCAAGGCCTGTGGCTGCTCAGCCGGTTCAAAGAGCCGTTCGTCACCGTCATGGGGACCCACCTCTTCGGGGATCACACCAGCTTCATTCTCATCCCGCTCATTCCTCTGTACTGGATATGGCCGTCGGCCTACGTCTTGCTGGTCACGCAGTGTCTGGCCCTGGGGCTGGCCGCGATCCCCGCCTTTCTTCTGGCGCGGTGGGTGCTCCGCGATGAGCGCCTGGCCCTGTGCGTGGCCGTCGCCTATCTGCTCCAGCCGGCGGTGGCATATATCAATCTGGAGCAATTCCATCCCGACAGCTTCGAGGTGCCCCTTGCCCTGCTTGCCCTCTACTTCATGGCGCGGGGCCGCTGGAAGCTGTTCGTGGGGTGTGTGATCGCCCTGCTCCTGGTGAAGGAGGACGTGGCCCTCCTCACCCTCCCCCTTGGCGTGTACGTGGCCGTGCGTCACAACCGGTGGGTCGGCGCCCTCACGGCGGCGCTCTCCCTGGGCTACTTCGTCCTCGCCATATGGGTGATCCTACCCGCCTTGAATCAAGTAGGCACCCTCGACGCATGGCGCATCCCGTTCGGTGGATTCGGAGGCCTGATGAAGGCCTCCTTCACCCATCCCTGGAACGTGATCGAGACCGCGCTCGGACCCGGACGACCGCTTTACCTGGCTCAGCTCCTCCTCCCCCTCGCCCTGCTGCCGTTGGCGTCTCCCCTCGTGCTCACCGCGGCTGCCCCCCTTCTCTCCAACCTCCTGAGCACGTTCTCGTATCAGCATGAGATCGGGTATCACTACTCCACGCTCATCGTGCCCGTGCTGGTCGCTTCGACCCTGTTCGCCGTTCGTCAGATGCCCCGAGGATGGATCCGCGCCGCCATAGCCGTGGCGCTGGTCGCGGCCTCACTCTGGGGCGCATACTACTGGGGACCCAGCCCCTGGTCACGGGTGCCGGCCCCCATGGCCCGCGTACCGAATCCACCGGCGGACGCATTCCGCACCGCGACTGCACTGATCCCCCCAAACGCTCACCTGGCCGCTTTCTACCGTTTCGTTCCCCACCTCGCGCACCGCGAACAGATCTACGAGCTGCCTACGCCGTGGCGGGCGATCAACTGGAGCGACTATCGGCTAGAGGGGCAGCGACTCCCCGAGGCCGACCAGGTAGACTACGTGTTGCTCTCCCCCCTGGTGAACAAACCAGACGATGCTTCGTTGGTCCAGATGTTGAGGAACGAGGGCTTCGTGACTATCTACGAATCACCGGGTCTGCTCCTCTTGAAACGTGGGCCTGCGCCGACCCCATGACGACGGGCTCACACCCGGCCATCGCCTGCTCCGACGTGCGCAAGCGCTACCGCGCGACCGTAGCTCTCAACGGGGTGAGTCTGGAGGTGGAACAAGGGGGCGTCTTCGGCTTCCTCGGCCCCAACGGGGCGGGAAAATCCACCTTGGTGAAGATCCTCACCGGCCTGGTGCACCACAGCGGAGGGCACGTCGAGGTACTCGGCGGCAGACCGGGCACCCGGTCCGTGCAACGCCGCATCGGCTACCTGCCCGAACTCTTCCGGTTCCCTTCCTGGCTCACAGGCAGAGAGTTGTTGCGGTTCCACGGCCGGCTTGCGGGAGCGCCGGTGGATGCCACCGCCCTGCTCGACCTGGTCGGCATCGGACCCGCCGGTGATCGACGCGTAGGCGAGTACTCCAAGGGCATGCAGCAGCGGCTCGGCCTGGCCCAAGCGCTGGTGGGCGACCCCGAGCTGGTCTTCCTCGACGAGCCCACGAGCGCGCTCGACCCCCTTGGGCGACTCGACGTGCGCGATGTGCTCCTGCACCTGCGCGGACAGGGCGTGACCGTCTTCTTGAACAGCCATCTGCTGACCGAAGTGGAACGAGTCTGCGACCAGGTGGCCGTGATCGACCGAGGCGTGATCGTCGCCCAGGGTGCGACCGAGGACCTTCTCACGAAGCCGGCGGTCCACATACGGGTGGGAGATGTTCCGGCGGAACTGGCGGCCCGGCTGGTGCGGGATCTCGCCGCCGACGCGGCCACGTTCGCCGACGGCGTGCTCACGATCCCCACGGCCACCGTCGACGTGGTGCCCGGCCTGGTGCGCGTCGTCGTGGCGACAGGAGCGCCGGTGTACGAGGTAGGCGTGGTGCGACAGTCACTGGAGGAGGCCTTCGTGGACCTCGTCGGCCACCACCAGGGCGACCCGCCGGCAGTGCCGCACGACGAGGTGGCTCCGTGAGCAGAGGGGCGCGCGAGCGCGCCGGGCAGATGGTGCTGATCGCCGGGCACACCTGGAAGGAAGGTCTGCGTCGCCGCATCATCTTGGTGGGCTTCCTGCTGACCGCCGCCTTTGTGGCCCTCTACGGCGTCGGGGTCTACTACGCCTTCAGGGACATAGCGTCCATGATGGGCGGCTCTCAGGCCGGCGGGGTGTCCCTGGGAGCGGTCTCGATCGACCAGAACATGATCCGCGACCTCGCCGCCTATCAGACCCTCAGCTTCGGATTGTTCATCAGCAGTTTCCTGAGTGCCATGCTGGTCGTCTTTCTCGCTTCGGGGATGATCTCGGGCGACGCCGAAAACGGCACCTTGCAGACCATTGTCACCCGTCCTATCGCCCGCGTCCAGATCCTCCTCGGTCGCTACGTGGGCTATGCCACCATCTATCTGGCGTACCTTGTGTTGCTCGCCACCAGCCTGTTGCTGCTCACCTGGATCTTCTCCGGATATGCTCCGCCGTCGCCGGTGCAGGCGGTCGTACTACTGGCCATGGAAGGGCTCATCATTCTCGCCCTGGTGAGTCTAGGGAGCGCCGTGCTCTCGCCCGTCGCCACCGGAGTGCTGGTGCTCATGGCCTACGGCCTGGCGTTTCTCGGCGGCGTGGTGCAGCAAATCGGGATCTTCCTGCGTAACAGCACCGCGGAGCATATCGGTGCGGCCGTCCACTACCTCATCCCGAGCGACGCCTTCTTTCGCATGTCGCTCAATGGTCTCGCTCCGCCCAGGTCCATCCTTCCCGATTTTGCCAGCGGGCCCTTCGGCAGTCCCGCTCCACCGACCACCGGCTCGGTGCTCTTTGGAGTGGCCTACCTGGTAGCGTGCATGGCGGCAGCCGCCTACCTTTTCGAGCGCCGCGACATTTGACGCGCCGCCCCCCGGAGCCGTCACTGAGCCCCGCGTACTCTCCCCCCCGGCGTCGCGCATCGCTCCCGACCCCGATGGTACACTTTCTTCATGGCGAACCGACCTCCCTCCGACCCGGCCACCCTCGAACTCATGTCGGAGCTCCGACGCAAGAGGGAACGCGGTCGCCGGCTGGGCATCGCCGCGGCTGTGGGAATCGCGATACTCGTAATGGGCGCCCTGACGATAGCGACGGTGTCGGCTCTTTCCGGGGGTGCCCCCACTACCACGACCGCCGTCACCGGCACCACTAGCGCGACCACTGTGATGACCACCGGTGCGAAGACAACATCCAGCACGGCGTCCAACGGCCCGCCGACGACCCGCGGGCCTCCACCGCGGCCACCGACCACCGCTGCCCCTAGCACCCCAACAGACGAGCACTCGCCGCATCACACCTCGACAACCCAGCCGGTAGCCTCGTCCGGGAACGTCGATGGAGCGGTGGTGGTGATCGATCCTGGACATCAGGGCCGCGGCAATTCCGCCCAGGAAGCAATCGGACCCGGCTCCAGCACGACCAAAGACAAGGTGACCTCGGGCACGAGCGGAGTCTCTTCGGGCACGGCCGAGGGCACGATCGCCCTTGCCATCGGCCTCAAACTGCGCGACGCCCTGCAGGCCCGAGGCATCAAGGTGGTCATGACCCGCACCAGCCAGGAGGTGGATCTCTCGAACATCCAGCGCACCAAGATCGCGAACGCGGCCCGCGCGGCGCTCTACATCCGCGTACACGCCGACGGAGCCGACAGCAGCTCCACCCACGGTATTCACACCCTCTATCCGGCCACCAAGACCGGCTGGACCGACGACATCGCCGTCC
>CAZDGO010000236.1:0-4287 GCA_964504825.1 uncultured Gaiellales bacterium | reverse complement strand
CAGGGTGGTGATGGCCAAGCCCGGCCTCGACGGTCATGACCGCGGGGCTAAAGTCGTGGCCCGCGCTCTGCGGGACGCCGGCATGGAGGTGATCTACACCGGATTGCACCAGACTCCAGAGCAGATCGTGGAGACGGCTATCCAGGAAGACGCGGACATCGTCGGACTGTCGATCCTCTCGGGGGCGCATCCCACGCTCGTGCCAAAGGTGGCCCGCCTCCTGCGAGAGCAGGGTGCCGGCGACATACTCGTGCTGGTCGGCGGTACCGTTCCCGATGAAGATCAGGAGGAGTTGCTCGCGGCCGGGGCCTCGGCGGTGTTCACGCCGGGCACGTCGACCCGGGACATCATCGCCTTCATTCAACAGCGGGCGGGTGGAGTCAGGGAGTAGTCAACACGTCGCCGGCCCGCGGGCCGGTCGCCGAGAGGAGCGAACATGGGTGTCGTGGAGCACGTCGTCCACGGTCGAGTGGCCACGGTCACTCTCAACCGTCCGGAGGCCTTGAATGCCTTCAGCTCCGCCGTGCTGACGGAGTTGCTTGAGGTTCTGGTAGGTCTGGGTCGCCGTGGCGACGTGGGGGCGATCATGCTTACGGGCGCCGGATCGAAGGCCTTTGCCGCCGGCGCCGACATCCGGGAGATGAAAGACAAGACCCCGAACGAGGCGCGCCTCTTCGCCGAACTGGGGCAGACTGTCACTACGACTATCGAGCGTATCCCGCAGCCCGTCATCGCGGCGGTCAACGGTTTCGCTCTCGGCGGTGGCTGCGAGGTGGCTCTGGCCTGTGATGTCCGCCTCTGCTCTGAGAATGTTCGGTTCGGGCAGTTGGAGATCAACCTGGGCATCATCCCGGGTTGGGGCGGGAGTCAGCGTCTGGCCCGTCTGTGCGGTCTCGGCTTTGCCCGAGAGGTGATCTACACCGGGCGGATGGTCGATGCTCAAGAGGCTCTGCGCTGGGGTCTGGTGAACGCCGTGTATCCCCAGCCTGAGTTGATGGAGAAGGCCCAGGAGATGGCGCAGACTATCGCCGCCAAGAGCGGTCTGATGATCCAGTACGCCAAGATGTGCCTGAACCGTGCCCTGGATCAGGATCTAGCCGGCGGACTGCGCATGGAGGCCGACCTGTTCGGTCTCTGCTTCGCGTCGGAGGACCAGAAGGAGGGCATGGAAGCCTTCCTTGCTAAGCGGCCGCCTGAGTTCAAGCATCGGTGACCGCGGGAGGACGAGAGCATCATGGCTGGTGACCGTTGCATCGTTGGCGGATACGCCCGCCTGCCGCAGGCGACGGCGGCTGCGCAGGTGTACCAGATGGTCGCCATGGTGGTCCTCGTGGACAAGAGAACCGACACCGTCATCGAAGCCTCGGTGACCCTGGTGACCCCGGTAGCCCGCGCCTTTGTGGAGGGGTTGCTCGTGGGCTCGAACCTACTCTCCGGTCAGGAAGAGTTCCTGGAAGAGATCGGAGTGAACTACGGAGGTGGGGCTCAGAAAGCGATCAAACAGGCCTTCAAAGACCTGTGCGACAGATACGTGGAGATGAGGAGCCCCGGGGAAGCTACTCCGCGCTGACGGCTGCGCGCGAGTGCGGTGGTAGGAGGCGTTTATCTCAAGAATGGTGTTCGTCTCCACGGCGGGCGCGACGAGCCTGTCGATGTCGACCGGATAGGCGTCGCGACGGCCAAGGAGGCGGCCCGTCGGATGGCCGATGGCATCGATGTGGGGGTTCTCACACGCGGCGGTGAGGCGCTTCATGATCTGGTCCACGGGTTTCTGGAAGCCGGAGTGGATGCTCGCCGTGACGAAGTCGAGCTGTGCGAGCACCTCGTCGGACAGGTCGATGCGGCCGTCGGCCAGGATGTCCACCTCCGACCCGGCGAGGAGGGAGATGCCGGGCACGTTGGCCTGCTAGGCATCAGCGGAGAGCACGGGTCGCTGGCTCGCCCGTCCTGTTTAGCGGGCTTGAAACCCCGGGTACACTCCGCACCCCGGACGTAAACACTAGGAGGGCACCATGGCAGACAAAAAGGTAGATCGCAACACGAGGTTGTCCGGTGGCCCGGTTACGCGGACGGAGATAGGCGAAGCCTCCCGGTCACAGCACGAAACACCCGGCAGTGCTGATCTCCCCCCCGACAAAGGCAAAGCCGCTCTGTTGGACAAGTTCCGCGCGCGTGAGGAGCAATACCACCGCGACCATCCATCGCAGGCTGAGGCCGAGGAGACCGTCAACCCGCCCGCCGAGCCCGCGGCCGAGTCCTCGGAGGAGGAGGGGTCGGCATGATCGGCAAGGAGGAGCTGAAGAGCTTGGCCGCATCCCGCAGTGATGGGCTCTTTCTCTCGGCGTTCCTTTCCACCAGCCGGCTGGATGATTGGCGGCAGACCGCGCCGACGTTCTTGAACAGCGAATTCAACCGTATCACCACCGAGCGCGCCCTCGACAAGAAGCAGGAGCGGGCCCTCCGGGACGATCTTGATCGTGTGCTCGAGGTAGTGCACTACGAGGTCACCCATCAGACTCAGGGTCTGGCGGTCTTCGCCGATGGGGGCAACGGCGTGTTCGAGCGTGTGGGGCTGCCCTTCAGGCTCACGAACCGTCTGGTGGCGGACACCTTTCCGTATGTGCGCCCTCTGGTGCATGCCCTCTCGTTGCTGGAACCGTTCCTGCTGGTGCGGGTGAGCCGGGACGACAGCAGCATCTACCTGGTCGACGAGTGGCGTCTTGCCCGCGAGGACGACTACACCGGTCCGTATCTCAAGTCGACCGATCGTGAGACCGGCGATGTGCCCGTGAAGGAGTACTACGCCGCGGCGCGCCAAGAGAGTCTGATCGAGCATCACTTCAAGGAAGTCGCCGGTGCCCTGGACAAAGCGTTGGATGAGGCGGAAGCGCGTCGTGTGGCTATCTGTGGGCAACACGACATCGTCAGCAACTTCCGCAAAGCGCTGAGCGCCCGCGCGGCTGCGCACGTCGTGGCCGAGATACCCTGGGACGCCAACGCGAGCGTCAATCAGATGTTGGTGAGCGCCCGCGCCGCGCTCGATGAGGCCCGCCACGGCGAGATGACCCAGCTCGCCGAGCGTATTCAAGAGGGGCTGGGGGCGCAGGGCCATGGAGAGTCCGGGTTCGACGCCACCCTGGCCGCTCTGCGCCGGGGCCAGCTACGCACGCTTCTGGTCGACCGGGGATATCGTCCTTCAGGGTGGCGGTGTGCGGCGTGCGACAACGTCGTGCTCACCCCTGTCCCAACCTGCCCGGTGTGTGGGGGCGGGCTCGTGCCCGTAGACGACGCGGTCGGGGAAGTGGTCCGAACCGCAGTGCTGCAGAATACCTTCGTCGAGGTGGCCGAGGGCATACCGGCTCTAGACTCGCTTGGTGGCATCGGTGGGGTGCTGCGCTTCGTCTGATGTTCATTGATCGCCCCCGTCTGTCCGATACGGCAGCGTATGGAGGCTAGTGCGGACAGCGGGTCGGCGGTTCTTCGGGCGCTGCCCCCTGAGGCGCCGTGCCCTCAGTGTGGGGCACTCTCGCAGCCTCCCCACCAGGTGGATACTTTCGTCTGCCCGTGGTGCGGGTCTACATTGCATCTGGCCGGTGGGGTGCGGGTCTACCGTCTGGCGCAGCGGCCGCGGGTGACCGCGGCGGCCGCCGGGCAGGCCATGCGTGCATGGTTCGCGGGCCCCGATCTGCCCCGGGGGATGGAGACGGCGGCCCGTGTCGAGGTGGGCGCTCTCACCTCGTTCCCCTTTCTTCGGGCGCGAAGCCCGGAATCGGACTCCGTGTCGGCTCTTGCCGCCCTCCCACTTGCCGAGGTGGCTCAGCTGGAACGGGTGCCGGGCGATCTCGTGCCTGCCGCGGAGGGCACTTTCGAGGATCTCTGTCGCACCGCCATCGACGAGGAGGTGCTCAAGGAGGAGGTGCGGCGGGCGGTGATCGACCCCGGGGTGCGGGAATTGTTCCTCGAGGAGCGCGTCTTCTACCCGGTGCGGTACGCCTATCAAGGCATGCGCTTCAGCGCGGTGGTGGAAGCGGGGTCGGGGCGGGTGCTTGCCGGGCGCCGGCCCGCGCGGCGCGACATCGTGGGTGAGTGGGGCATCACGCTGGGAACGGGTGTGGTCCTCTTCGGGGAAGCCCTCGTTCTGCCCGGACTTCCCCTCAAGATAGGAGCCGTGGCTCTGAGTTGCGCGGGGCTCTATCCTCTCCTGCGCTGGGTGGTGGCTACCCATGGCTGAGTCCGGCCGTTCGGCGACGGCGCGTACCAATCAATGGAGGTGAGGCCGCTCGGATC
>CAZDGO010000235.1:0-4298 GCA_964504825.1 uncultured Gaiellales bacterium | reverse complement strand
AAGGCGAAGCATCACTTTTCAGCAGCCTGCTAGCGGCTGAGAAGTCGCTCCGCGGCCGACAGGGCGTAGAGTTGAACGTCGGGTTCGGGATCCTCGAGAGAGTGCTGCAATTGGGACAGCGCTTCCGGCGTGCCGAGGCGCTCGAGGGCGTCGATCGCGGCCTTCTTGAAGTCGATGTCGTCGGACAGCGCTAGAGCGGGGCCTAGTTCCTGGGGAGACATGGAGGCCAGGTCGTCGGCGCCCGGTTCCGGCGCAGGGGCCGGGCTTTCTTCGGGCTCGAGCGCCGGGCTTTCTTCGGGCTCGAGCGCCGGGCTTTCTTCGGCCTCAGGCACCGGGCTGCCTTCCGCCTCGAGCGCCGGGCTGAGATCATCGTGCAGCAGTGAGAGCTCCGGATCGAGAGCGAGTTCCGACCCGCCTATCGAGGTCCCCCAGGCTTCCGGGGCAAGAACCCGGGCGGTCTGCGGGGGCGAGAGTCCGCCGATCCCGGTCGGTTCGGCCGTCGCGGGTTCGGGTGTCGCCGCGCTCTCGGGGATGAGATCTCTCTCTTCGCTGTCGAACTCGTGCATCAGCGAAACGGCATAGTGGCGGATTCGTTGGAGTCTAGACCGTTTCGGCTCATTGGCACGCCCGGTCATCTTTGACGTGAGAGTATCCACAGCGTCGACGATCCGCTGCGGCCGGTAGAGTTCGAGACGGCGTAACTCAGCGGGGTTGAGTTCACCCGAGTTCTGCAGGAGCGCTTTGACCAAGACCAAGACCGGGTCAATGTCGGACATCGCGATCGCCGGAGGCTTCGCGCCCGTGGGCGGCGGCACGGGCGTCTCGGAACCGGCTACAGGCGGCGCATCAGTGCGGGTAACGGCGCTCGTAGCGTCGTCGGCGGGTTCGGCCACGACCGTCGGTTCAGCGTCGTCGGCGGCAGCAGGTTCGTCGTTGGCGGGCCAGGTATCGAGCCCGGAAGCCCAGTCGGAGAGGGCTTCGGTGAACGCGGGTTCAGCTGGAGCGGGCGCTCGATCCTTCCTGGCCTGGACCACGCGCAGCACCAGTACGAGTGCGATCAGCGCAATCACCACTACGGCCCCGATGATGTAGATCATGTTGAGAGAGAGCATGGCGGCCCGTCCTTTCTTACTCGTGCGTCAAGCCCCGAACTGTGGTTCCTCCGCGGGCTCCATGGTACCGTTGCGTCGGCTTCTGTGATCGACACTCATTCACATCTGCTTCCTGGTATCGACGATGGAGCGGCTACGCTTGAAGAGAGCGTAGCGCTCGCCCGTGAGGCTGCGGCGGTGGGAGTCCGCGAGATCGTGTGCACTCCTCACGTGCGTCTGCCGGATGATCCCGCTGCAGATCGCGCTCCCGATGTTCTACAGGCAGTGCAGGAGGCTCTCGACGCGGACGATATTCCCATCCGTCTCCATCTTGGCTACGAACTTGCATTCTCCTTTGCGGCGGGCTTGGAGCCGGAGCAATTGGCGCGCTATGCCATCGGCGACACGTTGGCTTTTCTCGTGGAGATCCCACATACGGGGTGGCCTCCGCTGGCCGAGCGGACCGTGCATCGATGGAGGTTACACGGTTTCATTCCCATTCTTGCGCATCCTGAACGATGCGACCGCGCGCAGCGGGATCCCTCACTCGTGGAGACGTTGCTGCGGCTCGGTGCGGTCGCCCAGGGCACCACTCCCAGCTTGATGGGCTGTTTTGGCCCCGCCAGCCGGCGCCTGCTGCTTCGGCTCTTGGCCGGGGGCGGCCTTTCTATGCTTGCCAGCGACACCCACTTCGGCAGATCGAGCGGGCGGGATCTGCGTGCGGCCACGCGCCGGTTGTTGCGGTATTCTCCGAATGCCGACGTGCGAACTCTCACCGAAGACAACCCGGCGCGTCTGCTGCGCGGAGAGCCTCTGCTCGCGCTGGAGCCGGTTAGGGTCTTTAGGCCTTGGGAAGTATATATACGAGGGGTATTGTGATGGTTGACCAGGCAAAAAGCGGTGTGCGACTGCGGTGGCGTCGGATCTTATCCGGTGTTCTGATTCTGGCCGGGGTGGCGCTCTTGCTCTATCCCGTCGGGACGTGGGGATACGCGTGGTGGCAACAGAGGGACCTTGCCCGGAAGCTCGTCGCGGATCATCCCGCTCTCACGACCCCCAGCCGCTCCTATTTCAACGAAGACATGTTCCAGTTGAACAAAGACATATTCGAGCTGAAGACCGAGCGGGCTGCGCTACTGAAGGCGGCCGCTGAGGTCAAGCGCGTTGCGGAACTCGCGTCACTGGCTGAGGCCGCACGCGCCTTCACCGGTTCACTCGCCGCGGACGCCGCTTCCGGTGCAGTCCCAATCGGCCGTGTCATCATCCCCAAGATAGGGGTCAACGTGGTTCTCGTGCAGGGGACCGGCCGGGGTGATCTTCGGGAGGGGCCCGGGCACTGGCCGGAGACACCGCTACCCGGCTTGGGCGGCAACTTCGTGGTCTCGGGCCACCGGACTACCTACGGCGCGCCGTTCCTCAAACTCGACAAACTGGCTGTTGGTGACGAGATAGACGTGCTTCTGCCGTATGCCGCGGCTCGCTACCGGGTAACGCGCTCCCTCATCGTGCGCCCCGACGAGACCGACGTGGTGGCACAGCGGGGGGTGGAGGAGCTTTCGCTGGCCACCTGCCATCCCATCTATAGTGCCCGTCAGCGACTGATTGTGCAGGCGGAGATGGTGTCGTTCAAGCTGCTGGGAACGGCCGCGGTCTCGCCGGCTCCTGGGAGCGGAGGCTGAGGTTGCGATGGGAGCCCGGGCGAGAGGCTGGTTTTTTGCGGGAGACCGCTGTCAATCTAAAGCGCGGCCATCGTTTACATCTTTCGGTTTGGGCTGTAGCATGGGGGCGGCGAAAAAGTTCGCCGTGGATCTGCAGGAGGAGATGGCGGTCTTCACGGACGATCTGCGGAAGCGCGCTCGGGGGACGCCACCTTTCGAACTCACCGCCATCGAGAAGATACGACAACTCGCTCAACTCCGCGACGAAGGCATTATCGCGGAGAGCGAATTCCAGGAGCAGAAGAAACGGCTGCTCGACCAGGTTTGACTACAACGATTGTGAGGAACGCGATGAAACTTGAGATGAGCACGCAGGTCGACGAGCACCAGCATGTCATCCGCGAAGTGATGAGGCTGCTGCCGGAGCTCGGCACGGCTATCACGCGGAGTATCCCGACGCACGTTCGACATCAAGGGGTCTCGATGGCGCAGGTGAAGGCCATGGTGTACCTTCTTGAGTATGGGCCCCAGACTATGGGCGACCTTGCCGACGGGCTGAAGATCACGACGCCTTCGGCTACCGGGCTGATCAACCCCCTGGCCGAGCAGGGCTTCGTGGTGCGGGACCGGGACGAAGACGATCGCCGTGTCGTGCGGGTGAGTCTGAGTGAGCGCGCGGAAGAGATCGCCCACTCGATCATCGACCGGAGGCAGGCGGAGGTGGCAGGCGCCATGGAAGGCATGAGTATCGGCGCCCAAGAGTGCTTCCTGGAAGGCCTCGAGAGGTTGGCGGCCGCGTACGGCGCCGGCGCGGGCATGAGCGCTTAATAAAGGACATCCAGCAGTCCCACTAACGTAGGGTACCTATGGCCGTAGAGCTGTTCGTCGAATATCTCTCTGAAGTCCGCCCCGTCATCGACCGCAGGCTGAGCGAGTATCTGGCCGTGGTCCCGGTGGGCAGTGCCCTGCACACCTATTTGTACGGAGTGCTCGACGAGTTCATCGCGCGCGGCGGCAAACGGTTGCGACCCGCGATGGCCATGATGGCGTGCGAGGCAGTGGGCGGTGAGCCCCTGAGGGCACTGCCGAGCGGGTGTGCGGTGGAGTTCTTTCACGCGGCGGCCCTCATCCATGACGACATCATGGATGGCAGCGAGCTACGCCGCGACGAGCAGTGCGCGCATATCGTGCACGGCATCCCCTTGGCGATCAACACGGGCGACTTCGCCCTCGGGCTGGTGTGCACCATCGTGGTGCGCGACGAGGGCCTCGACGACCGTAGCAAGATCGCCGTGCTGGACGCCATCGGCGAGATGAGCGCGCGCACGATCGAGGGTCAGGCCCTGGACGTGGGTTGGGTGCGCGACGACGTGTACGATCTCAAGGCCGACGACTACCTCTTCATGGCCTTGGGCAAGACCGGCTACTACTCGGGCATATCGCCGCTCAAGATCGGCGCGCTTATCGGGGGAGCGGGCGACCGCGAGCGCCGGTCGTTGGAGGAGTTCGGCAAGAACTCGGCCGTTGCGTTTCAGATCCAAGACGACCT
>CAZDGO010000234.1:0-4341 GCA_964504825.1 uncultured Gaiellales bacterium | reverse complement strand
CGATCGCCACCAGCACCGCCGCGGCGATAGGCGCAAGGCGCCGCCTCGAAGCCTCCCGCGCCGGCCGGCGGGCCGATCGACCCGCCGCCGTGGTCACGCCGTCGCGCTGGGTGGATTCCTGCCCGGAGTCACGCTTCATAAGGACTCTCTTCCGTCATACGATAGTGGATGATCAGCAACTCCCCGGCGCCGTGGCGGACACGCGCGCGCTCAGCCGCCAGCTCATTGCTGACTCCCCGGGTGGCTCCCTGGTAGAGCGGCTCGCCGCGCAGGGGATAGGCGAGGCCTTCGGTCTCCACATCCTCCACGACCCGGGTAAGCGCCAACAGCGAGACAAGGTCGCCGGGGAAGCCGGCGATGCTCTTGTCGCCGTGGGCCAGGAAGATCTCATGTCGAGCGTCGAGAAGGCGGACGTCACAGCCTTGCAGCCACGGGGCTGTGAGCAGCAGGAGGTTGCCGAGAAGGTGGTCGAGCCGCGGTCCGCCGAGAGCGCCGAACACCGTGACCGTGGCTGCGCCCCGTTCCACCGCCAGGCGCAGGGCCACTTCGGTGTCGGTCCAGTCCTTGTCGCACTGGAGGGCGATCACCTCGGCCCCACCTTCCTTCACACGTGCCTGGGTAGCGGCGGAGATCGAATCGAAATCGCCTACCAAGACGTGCGGCAGCATGCCGAGCGCCACAAGGGCCTCCGCTCCGCCGTCGGCTGCGATGACCAGATCCGCCTCGCCGATGAGCCCTGGGTCAGGCAGACCGTCCCCGATGCCGCCGGCCACGATGACCACATGCATTACTCTCTTCTCCCTCCGGTCGCGAGCCACATCTCCGGGGAGGAGTCCTTCCGAGAATGCGAAAGGGCGCCCGTCACGCGACGGCGCCCTTGGCGAACCGAGTGTCCGTTGCTTCCCTTCGCTGGCATTACCCAGATCAGGTTCGCAGGGTCAGTGGTCGAGCCACACTCTCAGCGCCAAGCGCTCCCCTAGCAATGTGTGCGGGTCAAACTCGACCACGCACACTCGATGCTCAGTATACCGCGTAGCGCTCGTTTCAGAATGTCGCTTCGCCGACAAGGCGCGACGCCACATCGCGCCGGCCAGTGCGTCCCGGCGGCCAAGGCTTCGTTTCGAAACGAGCGTCTAGCGTGCCGGCGTGGCGGCGATCCCCAGGCGAGAGCCTACAGCTTCCCCGCGAGAACGTGCAGCATCTGAGCCACCTCGCCACGAGTGGCCGCCTGCCAGGGGTTCCAGTCGCGGCCGAAACCCACGATGCCGATAAGTAGCCCGTTGTACTCCGCCGAGCGCATGGCCGGCCCATGGTCGGCGGAGAAATCGCGCATGGTGCCGAGATAGACCGCGGGCGGATCGACCAACGCGTTCGGCATCAACTGCTCGGCGCCTCGAACCAGCATGGTCACGACTTGAGCCCGGGTTATGTTGGCGTAGGGAGCGAACACACCGGAGGCGGCGCCAAGCGTGATGCCGGCCAGCGCCGCGGCTGCAACATAGTCATGGGGATAGAGATTTATCGGATCATCGACGCCGAGGTCGGTGAAGGAAGCCACCAAACCCTCGTTGACGGGCAGTCGGAACACACCACTCACCATCTTGGCGAACTGTGCCCGCCGCACCGGGTCGTTCGGCTTGAACAGGATACTGCCGTTCGCTCCCTCGTAGCCGGACACGACCCGCGACCCGGCCAAGGCCACGATGGCCTCGCGGTAGGGGTGATCGAACGGCACATCGACGAAGCTCAATCGTGAGGGCACGGTGGTCTGATAGGCGCCGATGGTATGGCTGACGGGGTCCCGAGCCTCGAGCACGAGATCGAACGTCGGACCAGCCGGAGTGGCCGTGCCGGCCCCGAACAGGGGGCTCCCCGGTCCAGGGTGGAAATCGCCATTCTCCGCATCGACGAACCCGGGGTCCAGGGTCTTGTTGCCAGGCCCAAGCTGCGCCCCGGATGGTCCGCCAAGCGCGACCGAGTCCCAGCTCAGCTCTCCCCATTCCACGAGCCGGTCCGGAAACCCCCAGAAATCGCAAGACTGCACCTGCACCTTCATCGCGCCAGAGAAGAACAGCGCTCCCGGTTGTTCGAAGAATGCTGAGTTGATCAAGGCAACGTCGCCGACCGAGCCGGGGTAGCCGAAGGTAGCCGCATAGGAATCGCCCCCCTGAGCCAGATTCCCCCGCCGAGCCAGATCGCCCGCGAACGTGCAATCGATGATGCGATAGCTCCCGCCCTCGGTAACCAACTGGGCGTCGGCACCCGTGTCGAAGACGATGCAGTTGATCACATCTCCCCCCGCCGACAGCTTGATGCCGTTGCCACCCACTCGGCGTACCACCGTATTCACCACCGCCACCCGGGTCGCCCTGAGGTCGATGCCGTCGGCGGGCGCACCCTCCACGATCGTGTTCTCAATGAGCACGTTATCGCCGGCCGCGAACGCCAGGCCGAGGGCATTGGAGCCTGCCGCCAAGGCGGGACCGGTTGCACTGACCGCGACGGGAGGCACCATCTGCACGTGCAGCCCTGTGATGCGCACGTTCCTCCCCGCCGCCCCCACGAACAGGAAGCCGCCGCCGCTGATGTCGCTCAAGGTCATGCGGCGAACCAGCAGGCCGTCGACCGCCACCCCACCCGGCTGAAAATCGCCCGCGAAGCCGATGTCGGAGCCCGAGACCACCAGGTCTTCGAGGGCCAGCCGATGCACCGTCCGCGGATTGCCGGCGTAGATGCCCACGTCGGCGAAGCCCTCCAGACGCAGACCGCGCACGGTCACGTCGTGCTGCCCGGGCGCCGCGATGGTGAGACCGTAAGTGCTCGAAGCCTCCGCGGGTTCGATCGTCACCGACTCCCCCGGATAGGCCGAGAGAAGGAAGTCCGACTGGGTGACCACCAATCCAGTGGCGGCATATGTGCCGCCACGAACGTAGACGACATCCCCGTTCCCGGCCTGGCGAAGCGCGGCCTCGATCGTGCGGAGCGCGCGGTCGGGAGTGCCGCTGGCCTGGTCGTCGCCGGTAGTGGCCACGATCCACGTGCGGGCGGTGGAAGGCGAGTGGACGTTGACCACGGGAAAAGCGGAGTAGTCCACACGGGCCACGGACGGCAGCTCTCCCTGACCGATGATCCGGGTGTCGTCGCCGTCATGCGCAGACACGGGTCCGGAGACCGCCACGGCGAGATCTACCCTCGGGCCGGTCCCCTGCACCGCCGACCCCTGGCTCCCGGAGACCGTCGGCCGCCCCGCCACGGACGCGATCCAGCCGCCCCCAGCAACAGCAAGGGCCGCGATCAGCAAGATCAACGCAGCGAGCGACCTCCGCAATCCCCACCCCTAGCATGCTCACGGTCTGCTGAGTAGAGTACCAGGGTGAGCCACCCCATACAGGAGGACGCGATGGGTTCCGAGACCGCGATCGATCTGACCGGCGCCGTAGTGCTGATCACCGGCGCCACTGGAGGACTGGGCACGGTCGCCGCCCCGGCCTTCGCGCGGGCAGGGGCATCGCTGGCGCTCGTCTCGCGCTCCCGAGAGAAGCTGGAGCATCTGGCTCTATCCGCCGGCATCCCCGAGGACCGCCACCTGCTTCATCCCGCCGACCTCACCGACTCCGCACAAGCGCGCGGAACGGTGGATGCGACCCTGGCGCGCTTCGGCCACTTAGATGTGGTGGTGAACCTGCTGGGCAGTTGGGCGCCGGGGACGATCGCATCTACGAGTGACGATCTGTGGCACGGCCAGCTCGCCACGAACCTGCACGCCGTCTTCTACGTACTGCGCGAGGCCGTTCCCCGGATGAGCGACGGCGGGGCCATCGCGAACGTGGCGAACGCCCTGCCGGTGGAGGGCCGCGGTGGTCAACTCGCGTACGCCGTGGCCAAGGGGGGCATCATCACCCTCACCCAGAGTCTGGCCCTTGAACTCAAGCCGCGCGCGATTCGGGTGAACGCTATCCTGCCCCGCAACATCGACACTCCTAGCAATCGGGCACTCCAGCCGAATGCCGACTACACCTCGTGGCCTTCCGCCGAAGACGTGGCCCAGGTGGTCTTGTTTCTCTCCTCCCCAGGCGCGGCGACGGTGTCGGGCGCGCTCGTGCCGGTGTACGGAGGATCGTAGGTTCTCCCACGGGATATCGCGCTGGAAGCGACCGCCGGGGCTCTGCTACACTATGCCTCCGCGCGGGGGCGACACACCGCATCGACGGACGGCGCCCGAGCGTGCGAGGAGAAGTGGCCGAGCTGGCTGAAGGCGCTCGCCTGCTAAGCGAGTGTAGGAGTGAATGCTCCTACCGAGGGTTCGAATCCCTCCTTCTCCGCCAGGTTGCGCCCGTAGCT
>CAZDGO010000233.1:0-4341 GCA_964504825.1 uncultured Gaiellales bacterium | reverse complement strand
AGTCGAGCTGGATAGAGATGAGGTCGGGAACGTCGAGAATCTGTGATAGCTTGGAGAAAGATGTGCGCGGTCTGGGAGTCGTCCTCTGGCTCAAACGGGCTCACTCCTCGCGTGGCTTGACAGGTTTGCACGGCCTGAAGGCGCAAACTCGAATAATATCATGCCTTCTTCAGGGCCAGCAAGGAGCCGCGCCACACAAACATGTGACGACGGCACCACGCCCCCGGCGGCATCGACCGGTTGACGGTACTCGGGGCACAGGTGAAGGCACAGCCAGCCCCCAGGCCCCGACGGATGCGAATGATGCGCGTCGAGAGGCGCCTACTTCACCTCGACGATAGCGCCGGCTTCTTCGAGTTGCTTCTTGAGCTCTTCGGCCTCGTCTTTGGTGATGGCCTGCTTGACCGCGTTCGGAGCCCCATCGACCAGGTCCTTGGCCTCTTTCAGCCCCAGACCGGTGACGGCACGCACAACCTTGATCACCTGGATCTTCTTGTCGCCGACAGCGGACAAGATCACGTCGAACTCGGTCTTCTCTTCTTCCTCGACCGCTGCGGCGGCGGGCGCGGCTGCTGCCGCCATCGGGGCCGCGGCGGTCACACCGAACTCCTCCTCCAGAGCCTTAACCACTTCGGAGAGCTCGAGAACGGTCATCTGCTTGATGGCTTCGATCAATTCCTGTGGAGTCATATCTACGACTCACCCCTTCCATATGGTGGGCGCTCCGCCTCGCGGGGCGCCGCTATCACGACGAACGCTATGCGGCTTTTGCTTTTTGGTCTCTGATCTGGTCGAGCGCGACCACGAACCCACGTATGGGCCCAGTAAGCACGTTGGCTAGACCATAGAGGGGTGCAGCGATGCCACCCACCAGCTTGGCGATGAGTTCTTCGCGGCTGGGCAGCGTGGCCAGTTGCTCAACCTGCGCGGCTTGGAGCACCCGGCTCTGCAAGTAGCCGCCCTTGATAATCAGCTTCTTCTTCTCGCGGATGAACCCCTGCAGCACTTTCGCGGGCGCCACCAGGTCGCCCCGGCAGAACGCGATGGCCGTAGGCCCTTGCAGCAGATCGTCGAGCCCTTCGACTCCCGCCTCTGCCGCCGCCCTCTTGGCCAGCGTGTTCTTGACCACAGTGAGACTGGCTTCGACAGTGCGCAGGCGGCTGCGCAGATCGGTGGCCTCGGTCACGGTGATACCCCGAAAGTCGACCAGGTAGTAAGCCTCAGTCGCCTTCATGTCGGCCGTGATCTCTTCGACGATCGCGACCTTGTTCGGTCTCGGCATGGACTTCGCCTCCTTTCCCAAAAAAAATCGTCCACCTCTAAGACAGAGGTAGACGTCGCAAGACTTCTCGCACCTGAAGCCATGAAGCTTCGGTGCGGTCGTGCCTTCATCCTGCCTCGGCTGGCGGGCCGGTTCGGTGGAGATCCGCCGGCAAACATCTAAACCGACTGACCCACCACGACCGCTTCTGTCGCCCAATGGCGACACCAGCTGTCTCTGGCTACAGCGCAGCCAGTATAACCGCGGGACCCTGCGCACGACAACCCCGCAACCGCAACGGTGGCTTCGCGGCCCATACGGCGCCGCGCGGCCACGTTCAGGCGCGGGACAGCTCATCGAGAGCCGAGCCGCGCCGCCGGAAGTCGCTGTTAGGCGACTCCGTCCTCTTCCATCAGCCCCCGGACCTTCAGCGTATCGATACCCATGCCAGGACCCATGGTGCTGGTGATGGTGATACTGCGGAGATACTTGCCCTTGGCCGCTGCCGGCTTGGCCCGGATAAGCTCGTCAAGCAGCTCGCCGTAGTTCTCCACCAGACTGCGCTCATCGAAGGACTTCTTACCGATGATGAGGTGCACCACGCCGAACTTGTCGGTACGATACTCGATCTTGCCGGCCTTCATGTCCCTGACGGCTTTGCCCACGTCGAAGGTGACCGTGCCCGCTTTCGGGTTAGGCATGAGGCCCCGCGGACCCAGGACGCGACCAAGCTTGCCCACCACGCCCATGAGGTCGGGCGTAGCCACGGCGGCGTCGAAGTCGAGCATTCCCGCCTCCACCTGGGCAGCCAGGTCCTCGGCGCCCACGATGTCGGCGCCGGCCTCCTGCGCTTCAGTCGCTTTGTCGCCCTTCGCGAACACCGCCACGCGCAGGGTCTTGCCGGTGCCGTGCGGCAGCATCATGGTGCCCCGCACCTGCTGCTCGGCATGGCGTGGATTGATGCCCAGCTTCATGTGGACTTCCATGGTCTCGTCGAAATTGGCCGTATTCATGGCCTTCAGCAGGCGCACGGCCTCGAGGGGAGAGTACAGGCGCAGGGGATCGACCATCCGCCTGGCCTCTTTGGAACGCTTGGAATCCTTGCTCATCTGTGTGCCTCCTGGTGGTGCTTGCGGGCGACGCGGCCCTCCCACCTTCAGTGCCCGCCCCGGCGCGGGCTTATCTGCCGGGGAAGCGACGAGCCGGCGGCCGGTCGCTGTGACTCAGCAGAGTCGCGTTACTCCACCACCACACCCATGCTGCGGGCAGTGCCGGCCAGGATGTTCATGGCCGCGTCGATGTCGTTCGCGTTCAGATCAGGCATCTTGACCTCGGCGATCTGCCGAAGTTGGTCATTCGTGATCTTGCCCACCTTCTCCTTGCGCGGGCTACCCGAGCCTTTGGCCAAACCGGCCGCCTGCCTGATCAACACCGCGGCGGGCGGAGTCTTCAAGACGAAGGTGAAGGACCGATCCTCAAAGACCGTGATCTCGACGGGGATGACCGTACCCGCCTTGTCTTGGGTCTGGGCGTTGTAAGCCTTGCAGAACTCCATGATGTTCACGCCGTGCTGGCCCAAGGCAGGGCCCACCGGTGGAGCGGGGTTAGCCGCGCCGGCTTTGATCTGCAACTTGATGATCGCCCGTATTTTCTTCGCCACAGTGGGTACTCTCCGTCTCATCGCCTGGACCCGCGCTCGGCGCGCTCTAACAGCTAGCTAGACCTTCTTCACCTGCTCGAAACCCAGCTCCGTGGGCGTGTCACGCCCGAAGATGGACACCAACACCTTAAGCTTGCTCTGATCCGCGTTGACCTCGGCCACTTCACCCGTGAAATCGGTAAGCGGTCCGTTCGACACGCGCACCTGGTCACCCACCGAGAACTCGGCTTTCGCCTTGGGCTTCTCCACCGTCGTCGTATGCAGGATACGGTCGACTTCGGTGGGACTCAACGCCGTGGGCTTGTTGTCGGAGCCCACGAAGCCCGTCACTCCGGGAGTATTCTTGACCAGCGACCACGAATCGTCGCTGAGGGTCATCTTGACCAGGATATAACCGGGGAAGATGCGCTTCTCGACCTGCACCTTCTCGCCGCCCTTGGTTTCTATCACCTGCTCAGTCGGCACCACGATATCTTCGAAGTAGGGCACCTGGTTCATCGACTGGATGCGATGCTCCAGGTTTGCCCGGGCCTTGTTCTCGTGCCCGGAGTACGTGTTTATGACATACCATTTTGCCGGCATAGCGCGCTCCTAGTATCTCGCGGACCGCACCGGCTACCTCAGCCGAGCGAGGTTGACCAGGGTCGACCACACAAGGTCGAGCAGGCCGATGTAGACGGCGGCAATGGTGACGGCCACGATGACGACGCTGGTGGCCTGAATCAATTCCGGCCGCGGCGGCCAGGTGACCTTGCCCATCTCGATGCGCACTTCGCGGGCGAACCGGATGAGCCGGTTCTCGGTCACGCCAGTAGTGGCGCGGGCGCCCTTCGCCGGTGCGCCCTTGCCGGAAGCACCCTTGGCCGCAGAGCCGCCTCCCGGTTTGACCCGGTCGAAAAGACTGGGCTTGCCAGGCACCTTGCTCGTGGTCTTCGTCGTCGTCGCTTTCGCCATAGTGCCTGATGCACCTTTCATGAAAAAGGCTGGCAGGGCAGGAGGGATTCGAACCCACAACATCCGGTTTTGGAGACCGGCGCTCTACCGTTGGAGCTACTGCCCTGCGTCTCTCCGGATAGGGACCCGGCCACCCGTGGGCGGCCCGTTGTCCTGTGCCTACTTCGTCTCTTTGTGCAGGGTGTGGGTGTCGCACCACTTGCAGAACTTCTGAAGCTCGATCCGCTCGGGATCGTTCCGCTTGTTCTTCATGGTGCTGTAGTTGCGTCGCTTGCACTCTTGGCACGCCATCGTGACCCGAACCCGCATTACTTCACCATTCCCTACTCAGAGTAATCGTGCATGCTACCACAGCCCAAACTGAAACCCAAGACAGCGGCCGAAGGGCCGAGCCCTGGGTCCCGATAGTCTGGTAGCGGCGGGAGGACTCGAACCTCCGACACGCGGATTATGATTCCGCTGCTCT
>CAZDGO010000232.1:0-4347 GCA_964504825.1 uncultured Gaiellales bacterium | reverse complement strand
GGTGTCCATGCCACCGCCCGCCGGGCCGGAACGCAACAGGGCCGCCTGGCCATCGAGCCCCAGCATGTGCACTTTCGCCGCCGACGGCACACCGTCGGTGGTCCACCCTCGAGCCCGGTAGTACTCATCGAGCATAGCCGGTAGGTCGATGACACGCCCCGCTGAGGGTCCCTCGGAGTGCGGCTCGTCGAGGATCCGCCGAGGCAGGGTGTCGTCTCGACCCGAGAAACCGGCCGCTACATTCCACAGGCGCTCGAGATTCCAGATGCGTTCACCTATCGCCTGCGCGTGCCGTTCGGAGATGGACTCGCCGGTGGCGGCTGTCAGCATCCGGGAGAGCAGGTCGTCGCCGAACGCGAAGCCGGCGAACTTGCAGAGGCAAGCGGAGTCGAATACGGCCGCCTGGTGCTGCAGGGTGACCAGGATGCCCGACTTGCCCCGGTCCAAGAACCTATCGATCAACTTGGGGATGCCCAGAAGCTCCGGACCCAACATGTTCCCGCGCAAGTGACAGGCTCCCCGGTTCGAGGTGGCGTACGCCAGCCCCTGCCCATGCATCCCGCGAGGATCGTACGCGGGGAGTTCGAGCCCCTTCACGTGCATGGCCAGCTCGGGATGCCCATAGCAGGCGGCGAAACGGGCGGATCCATCCGCGAGTTCGGCTCCGAAACCCCGTCCCTCGGCCGCCTCAAGCACCACCTCGAGTAGGCGGACGCCGTCCCCGAACCGCAGGGCGCGGCCAAGCGCTCCGGCTTCCCCCAGCTCCATAGCGCATGCGATGGTGGCTCCGAGAGAGATCGTATCTAGGCCAAACTCGGCGCAGAGGCGGTTGGCCTCCTGGATGGTCGCCAGATCGGTGACGCCACAGGCCGCCCCGAAGGCCCACAAGGTCTCATATTCCGGCCCCTCACCTGTCTCGACCCGCCGCGTGCAGCGGATGTGACACCCGAAGCATCCCTGTTTTCCCCTGGTCATCTGGTCGCGCACAGCTTCTCCGCAGATCGAATCGACTCCACCCCACGCCGCGGTGCGGTAGTTGAGGGCCGGGAGCGCCCCGGCCTGGTGGACGATCTGCATGAGCACCGCCGTGCCGAACTCCGGTAGGGCCCGACTGGTGACCGGGTTCGCCGCGAGTTGCTTCTCGGCCTCGTACACCAAGAACTTGAAGCGGCCCGGGTCGGCCACGTCGATCTCCCGATCGCCGGCCACCGCTACAGCGAACACGCGTTTGGCACTGAGAGCAGCGCCGAGGCCGCCGCGGCCGAGATTGCGGCGGTCGTCGGTGCGCAGCGACCCCAGGAACGCTCCCCGGCGTCCCGCGACAGACGGGAACACCAGGCTGAACCCGGCCCCCAACCGACCCCGCAGACCCTCCACCGTACGCGAAGAGGTGAGGCCCACATCGAGCGGGTCGATCTCCGGCCACAGCTCGCGCAGTGGGACCACCCGCACGGAAGACGGGGTCCCTCGACCACGGCACCCGTCGATCACCACCACGGACCACTCGGGAGAGCACCCGACCAGAACCAGCGCGTCCAGACCGGCCTGACGCAGGCGCACCCCGAACCGCCCGCCCGCGTTGCCGTCGAAGAGGGTGCCTGTGAGAGGAGAGAGACCCACAGCCGCGAACCGGCCCGACGACGGAGCCGTCGTGCCCGTGAGCGGGCCGGCAGAGAGAACGAAGGGCTGGGCGGGCTCCAGGACCGGTCTCGCCGGGAAGCCGAACTGCGCCATGAGGGCGACGCCATACCCCCGACCTCCGAGAAAATCCCGCCGAAAATCGGGGCGATCGAAACGCTCGACCGCGCCGTCGCCTAACGAGCAGAGCACTGAGCTACCGGTCCAACCGTCCGTCACGGAGCCTCCGGGTCCTGGTATCGGGCATACACGCACATCCACTTCTTTGATTCTACCAAAGGCTCCCTGGCCCGCGGATGCATAACCCTGCCACGGCCCATGCGAATGGGCGGTCGCCGGCCGGCGGAATGATTCTGGACTGCCGTGGCGAATTGAAGTCTACGACCATGAACGCGCTACCTCCTGTCACCTGCCGCGTCTGCGGAACCGAGAACCGTCCTACACGTCTCTTCTGCTCGAACTGCGGTAGCTACCTGCAGGCCGAGGGCGAAGATACCTGGGAGGAACTGCCTCCGCGCGACCTCGCGACGCCCCTGGACCCACCGTTTGAGCCGGAACCCGCCCCGAATGCCACCGCGGACGCGGGGCAGCGCCGGGGCGGAGGCCGATCCCGAGCGGTTGGCGTGGCGCTGCTCCTGCTTCTGCTCGCGGTCGCCGCCGCACTAGGCGCGCTGCTCTACGCGACACTGTTGTCGGGCGGCGACGCGGATGGAGGTGGTGGCGTGGCCACCTCTACCACCACCCGCGTGTCGACGTCTTCCACGACGGGCGCGACCCCCGAATCCACCACCTCGTCGGTGGCATCAGGAACCACGCGTGCGCGCGGGTCCTCGATCTCACCCGCATCCGTGGAGGCCTCGTCGGTCCTCCCCGCCGAGAACGACCTCACCTACGAGCCCGACAACCTGCTCGACGGCTCCCTCGCGACCGCCTGGCAAGAGAGCGCCGAAGGCAACCGGGAAGGCGAGTGGGTGCGCTTCGACTTCGGGCGAACGATCACCTTGTCGGCCATAGAGATCGCCAACGGCTATCAGAAGGACGACTCTCGCTTCTCCGGCAACCCCCGGGTCGAGACGCTCCGCGTCGAGTATTCCGACGGGACGACCCAACAGGTGCGCCTCTATGACGACACCGGTTTCCAGGAGATTACACCGGCCCCGAAACCGACCGAATGGCTCCGCCTGACGATCCTGTCGGTCTATCCGGGAGACTCCTGGGATGACGCCGGCTTCTCCGAGGTGCGCCTGTACGAGGCCGCGCAGTAGGGCGCCTCAGGCCGGGTGTCTCCGTGGAGCGGGGTCATCTGGCCAAGTATGGAGAGCTACGGCCATCTTCTACTTACCAGCGCTTGTGGTCTGGTTCCTTGTCTTCGCGCTCTTGCTGAGCAGAGCCGGCGGCTAGAGGCACGCCGCGTTCTACCCCACCGCCGCCCCCCGTCGTACCGCATCCCGCCCGTACTTCTCCCGGATGGCGTCGATCTTGAGATCGAGGTCGCGCAGCAGCGGCAGTTCCTCATCGAACAGGTCGTCCTGCCAGCAGCGGGGGACCAGGTTCGTAAGCCCCATGCCCACCAAGCGAATGCGGTAGCGTCGCTGCCGGGCCTCCCGGAAGAGGGTGAGCACCTCGACAAAGAAGACCTCATCGACGTCGAGAGGACGGCGCAAAGTGCGCGAACGGGTGTGCGTGATGAAGTCGGAGTAGCGGATCTTCACCGTGATCGTGCGGGCCTCGAATCTCTGGCGGCGCAGACGGCCGCAGACATCCTCGGTGAGACGCAGGAGAGTCGACTCGAGCATGCTGGTGTCGGAGGTGTCGTCGTCGAAGGTGGTCTCTCGGGAGATCGACTTCACCGGCTCCCGAGGCGTCACCACGCGGGTGTCATCGCCACGGGCCCGATGGGCCAGCAGCTCCCCCACCTCTCCGAAGGAGAGTCGCACTAGATTAGGCGGCACGCTGGCCAGATCGCCGATGGTGGCTACTCCCCGGTCACGTAGCTGCCCCAGCATGACCGGACCCACTCCAGGCAGACGCTCCACCGGCAAGGACGCGAGGAACGCCGCCTCTTCCCCCGGCCTCACCACGGTGAAACCGCGGGGTTTCTCCAGATCGGAGGCCACCTTGGCCACCAGCTTGTTGGTGGCCAGGCCCACGGAGATGCCCAAAGAGAGATCCTCCTGCACCCGCCGCTGGATGGCCCGGGCCGTGTGGATCACCGGGCCGAAGAGCTGCTCGGTGCCGGTCAGGTCCACGTAGGCCTCGTCGAGACTCACCTGCTCCACCAGCGGGGAGTACTCACCGAGAAGGGCCATGAGCCGGCGGGAGTACTCCCGGTAGAGACGATGGTTGCCGGGCAGGTAGACCCCGTGCGGACAGAGGCGCCGGGCGGTGCGCAGCGGCATGGCCGAGTGCACTCCGTACCGCCGGGCGATGTAGTTGGCGGTGGCTACGACGCCGCGCTCACCACCCCCCACGATGACCGGCTGGTCACGCAGAGACGGGTCGAGATTCTCCTCCACACTGGCGAAGAAGGCGTCGAGATCCAGGTGGGCGATGACCCGGTAGGATGCCCGGGGAAGCTGTCGGAGACTCGAAGTCATATCGCCATCGTATACGAACATTCGTTCGCATACAAGGGGCGACATACAAGGGGGCGGCTCCCCGCCAGGACACGACGGCCCGCGCGCCTGCGGGCCTATCCGCGCAGGCGCC
>CAZDGO010000231.1:0-4348 GCA_964504825.1 uncultured Gaiellales bacterium | reverse complement strand
ATCTGTGGCGGCTCCGAGGTTGGCGACGTGCGGAACGGAAAAGGACGCGCCGAAATTGCGCGCGGGACCACAGAGGCGCCAGCGGGGCAGCCCGCCTGACGCCCTGGACAGCTAGCGAAGCACTCCGGCCAGCGCCGCGATCGCGCGGACGGCGCTGACCCAGAACACCAGCGACCACTTCATCAGGTCCGCCTTCGTTTCGAGCAGGCGCTTGTCCAGCGCATGAAGCTGTGCCGTGACGTCCGCACTGAGCCTCGCAAAGCTGGTCTGCATCGTCTGATGAAACTCGGCGCCGTCGGCACGCAAGGTGCCGAAGTCGGCACGCAAGGTTTCCCGCTCCGATCGCTCTTCATCCAGCCACGTCATGAGCTCCTCTCCTGCCTCGCTGCCTAAGGTCTCGCGAAGCTTGTTGGACAAATGTCGTGATGCGGACATCGAGGTGCTGCCGTGGTGGACACCCCGATCGTACAGCTGTCGGTGCTCGCGCCAGCACCCGCTTGTTGCATGTAGTAGCTATCCGCCGCGCAATCGCATGATACGCTCGGCACCCCCGCCGAGTCCACTCGGCGCCGCAAGAAAGAAGCGCCTCCGTTCGGATCGTCATAGCGTTGAATTGATGCGACGTCGACTCGGCGTTACCGTTCGCCTGTGCGGACCACAAGAGCGGACATCGCTGAGCTGCGTCACGAGATGGAGCTGAGGTTCGCTGCCGTCGACGCAAAGTTCGCGACGCTCAAGGCCGAGCTGGAGGACAGCCTGACAGCGGCTTTCGAGAGAGGTCTCAAAGAGCAGACCCGTTTCTTCTTCCTCGCCTGGGCTGTTCAGCTGGCGGCCATCGTCGGCCTATACGCGCGCTGAACGCTACTGCACACGCTCCGGCAGGCCCTTGTGCTTGTTCCGGGCGGGGGCTGTAATTACGGTTATTACATATGAAGCCCGTGGAGCTCAAGGTTGCCCGGATCGGCAACTCGCGCGGCGTCCGGCTTCCTGCCACCACGCTCGAGCGCTACAGCATCGGTACGAGCGTGATCATGGAAGAGCGGAGCGACGGCATCCTGCTGCGCCCGACAGGGGCGGCGAGCCCCAAGCTCTCCTGGGAGGAGACGGCGCGCGAAATGGCCGCGTCAGCCGAGGATTGGAGCGAGTGGGACGTCACGTCGGCCGACGGTCTCGATTCGGTACCCTGGGGCGGAGCACGCTCGCGCCGCGTGGCGGAACCCGCACACAAGTACGGCTCGCGTCGCAAGCGAAAGAAGTGAAACGCTACGAAGTGCGCTGGGCGAGTCTCGATCCGGTACAGGGAGGCGAGATGGCAAAGAAGCGCCCGGTGGTCATCGTCAGCCTCGACGTGCTCAACGAACGACTGAGCACGATCACTGTTTGCCCTGTCACGTCGTCTCTGCATTCCGGCTGGCGAACCCGCGTGCCGGTCCGCGTCGGCCGGCGCCGGGCCGAGATCGCGGTCGATCACATTCGCTCGATCAGCAAGTCACGTCTGGGAAAACGGCTCGGCAAACTTTCAGACGCCGAAGCCCTGGCACTGCGCCTGGTCATTACCGAGATGTTCGGCGAGTGATTTCACGCCGCGGCACTATTTCGTTAGGCGAACTAGCTCGGCTGCATCAGCCAGCTTCGTGCGGATTTCGAGCTGTAGCTCTTCATCCTCCGGCCAACCTAGAATGTAAACGTGGCGTTCAGGGCTGTTGTCGGGGTCGATGCGCAGGTCGTTTTCGACGTATGTCTGCGCAGGAAGGTTGGCTAACGCCTTCAGGGATTGCGCTCGCTGTGCACGACCAAGAGTCTCAACGGCTTCTCGCTCGAGTCCCTCGGTTAGGAAGGTTGACAGTCCCTCGTCACCTGGCGCTCGTTCAAACGCACGAGGCCGGACCTTGCCCTTGCTTGGTGAAAAATCGCCCTTGTTGTACAGGAACCTCGTGAGCCGGTCAGGCCCGTTTACGATCAAGCTCACTTAGCACCGCAGCGATTGCGAGGTGGAGAGCAGGCGGGGGAAGAACAGCATCTGGCCTGAGGCGAACAGTCCCCCTCGAAGTTCCGTCTTCGAATTTCGCCGCGAAGATGACTCGGCCGTCATGGTGCACTTCGGCGCTCAAAGCCTGCCCGGCTGGACCCCACCAATCAAGAGTCACCTGACCCTTCTTGCCAATACCCAATTCAGGGGAGGGCGCGACCTTCTCAAGACGCCTAAGTAGTTCGGTCGCCTCTTGCCAGCTCTCGGGCGTTACGGCGACAGCACCTTCACCGTCCCAGTTTTCAGTAGCCGCGTCTCTAGCAAGCCCCAAAAGTTCGGCCCTCGAGTTATCGAACCAAGCGTCGTCTCGCGACGGCGCCACCATGGAGCCGAAACGCTCGGCAATTCGTTCGAGTCTTATCAGCCGAATCTCAAGGTCTTTCAGGCGCCAAGCGTCGTGGACTTCAGGGACCTCGACGTCCACCGTTCCGGAAGTTTCAGCCTCGGCTATCTCGAAGTCTGGCGATTGCCCTGAATCAGCCCAATCGAAATTGATTGAGACGACTGACGGCTCCCCAGTAGCGCGCTGACGTTTGGCTGGATTCAAACCTCGTGCACGAAGGAACTTGCTAGCCATTATTTCCGACCGCTGGGGAAAGACTCCGCAATCACTCGCAGTTCTTTGAAGAATGCAAGCATGGTCAGGGTTGCCAACTGAATCGTTGCGATCGGCAAGACGTCCAGAACTCCCTTTCGCTCGCTGGGCTTTAGCGTGGACGCCCTGTGTAGCGATCGCGGAGTGAGGTAATAAAAATCCAGAGCACCCGTTTCACCAACTCGGGTTGTTCCAACGACATTGGTTACGAGCGCCGCTGGAGCTGCTTCAGGCACATCGCCCCCAGCGCGCCCCTGGATCATTGCCTCATCCGGATAGAGGCGGCTGGTTTGCTCGTAGAAACTTTCCGCACTCTTCCAAAATCGTTTGAGAGCGTCATCGGCTGGCATCACGAGCCGGGCGATCCAAAACATTTCACCGTCTCTGTAATCCTCGATGAAGGCAAATTCAACGTGATCGCCGCGGTTGGTAAGAACGCAGCGATTGGCGAACCCAGCGAGTTCGGGCTGAGGAAACTTTTGCAGGTCCAGGAAGACCGTCGTACCACCCTTTGAAACACCGGCTCGCTTCGAACGGTCCGGCTCTGTCGTCACATTAGTCCTGGCGGGGGGAGTGGTGATAAACGCTAATGTTTACTGCCTCTCCCCGCCACCTCTCGCAAGGGCGCTTAGGAAGGCTAAGCGTATCTCGATGACCTGTCGCTTAGCATCTCGCCTCAAAAAGGGCTCTTCTCCCAATCGAGTGGGTGAATTTGCGAGGTAATTGGAGGAGAGACGAGGGCGAGAGGCGAGCGCAGCCGACTTGCGTAGGGGAGGCGAGGGCGCATGATGAGCGGATGCCAACACGTCGTCGGAAGCGCCGACTCTGGGATGTGTATCGCTTCCCCGGCTTCCTCGGCGTCTTCATCAAGGCCGACGGCACCATCGTCGAGCCGTACGCGCCGTCGATGACGGTCTCTCACATCACATCCGCCGACCTCAGCGCTTTTTCCAAGCGTGATGACGCGATCGTCCTGCTCGCAGCCGCGGGCGGCGCGAAGGTGCAGCTCATCCGGCAGGTGGTCGAGGCGGGGCTGTGCAACGCGCTGATCACCGACGACAAGACGGCGAACGCGCTTCTCTGATGGTCATGCGCCCAGGAGCGGCGCTTCGTATTTGTCGAACACCGGATCCCGGGTGACGATCGTGAGACCGTCGCTCAGCGCCTGCGCGATGAGCATGCGATCGAATGGGTCGCGGTGGACCGGCGGCAGCCGCCCCAGGGCCTCACTGTGACGCAGTCGTATCGGCAGCTCTTCGAAGCCGGAATCCGCGACCGCCTCCGCCACCGTCCGTCGCGGACGCAGGCGTCCGAGCGCGGTCTTGATGGCGATCTCCCATCCCGTCGCGGCGCTCACGTACACCTGATCCGCCGACATGATGGCCTGACGGGCTGCGGACTGAATGCGCGCCCCTTCGTCCCACCAGATCAGGACGTGAGTGTCCAGCAACAGCCTCACCGCTCGAAGTCGCCGAGAACGTCAGGAGGCAGGGGAGCGTCGAAGCCGCGCTTGACTCCCCACTTGCCACGCCCCTGTCCGGACTTGCGCAACGGACGCAGGTCCCCGAGGGGGACCAGCACCGCGCGCGGCTTCCCCGACTTCGCGATCACGATTTCCTCACCGCGCGCGGCGCGCTCGACGAGCTCAGAGAGCTTCGTCTTTGCTTCGTATAACGATACCGTCTCGCGCACGACCAGCGGCTTTCTCACCATGCCAGCAAGAT
>CAZDGO010000230.1:0-4383 GCA_964504825.1 uncultured Gaiellales bacterium | reverse complement strand
TGGCGGCCCGTGCTGCCCTGGCGGCCCGTTGGCTCTCAGGCCAGATGGTATCGCTCGAACAGCTGGACGCCATCGTCCCCAGAGTCACCGAGGCCCTGGCCGCCACGTGGATCGCTCGACTGCCGCGCCGCCAGGAAGCCGCGGCGCTCACCGTATGGGCGGAGCCGGGCGGGCTGCACCTAGGCTTCACCCGCCCTGACACCGCCGGCTGCTGGAGAACCTCTCGGCCCATGAGCACGTCACCTATCAGTTCCAGGGCGACTCACAGACGACGTGCCTCGTGGGCAGGCTAGTGTGCGCCCCGCAGTTCTCCCGCGAAGCCCTCTACCTGCCACTAGAACAGCTCACCGGCGAGCACGCGGACCTAGCGATCGCCGCCCGCGACCTGGGCTTCTTGCGGGATCTGCGCGAGCGGTTCCAAGGGCGCCTCATCTACACCACTCCGCAGGCGTGGCAGGCGGGCCTCGACGCCTGAATCCATGGCGTCGGAGCGGTAGAGCAACACATACTCGAGCCCGGTGGCAGGCACTTCGAACACCCGCCACCCCTCCACCTGTCCGCCCGGTTCGAGAGCGGCACCCGGCAAAGCCGGACTCGGGCTCCACTCTGGACTGTACGCCCCGTACACCTCGCCCTCGACGTCGCGCAGCGCGACGTCGAGGGGAGTGAAAGTCGCCACCTTCTCCCCCACGTTGTATACCTTCAGATAGACGGCCACTCGGCGCGTCGGCGTCGCTTCGCCGGTTTCAGCGGGCGGTTCCGCGGCGACGCCCGCCGGCCTGGCCACGACCGAACCTACGGTAACCCTCACCCCTTCCGCGACCAAGACCGCCGAAATGAGCGGCGAGCGGGCGGTGGAGCCAATGCCCGAAACGGCCGTAGAAGGTGCCCCGGAAGTGCCGCGGGCCACCTCAAGCGAGCCCTGGGGGTACAGCGCGAGGAGCGTGGCGGCCAACAACAGCGCAGCGCCCACCACGACCCCCGCTGGAACGATGCGCCGCGACACGGTCGCCGCCAGCGGTCGATGGCGGGCCGCATCTCTGTGTCTCTGCACCTGAACCGCCGTTCGCACCCCGCACCTCCACGCACGTTGTCCCCGTAGGAAGTAGGGTAGCGCCCAACCCGGACAGAACAGGTGGAACATCGCGCCGGCACGTGCGTCCCGTCGGTTTTGAAACGGCTCTCACACCCCCTTCGGCAACCTCGCCGCCACCAGCGCCCACGCCTCGACAGCGCGCAGCTGCAGGGAACAGAGAAGACTTCCCCAGCCTGGCTTCGCGGCGGTGGCCGGCCGGGACGCCTCGAGGTCGGGCTCGAGCACCCCACGCGTGACCTCGCGTATCACCGCGGCATCGGTCACCAGCGCAACGATCTCTTGCTCGGCCCGATAGCTCACGATGTCGAAGTTCGAAGAACCCATCACCAGGACTCGATCATCGATCAACAGCGCCTTCAGGTGGATCATCCCCGGAAGAAGACGCAGGTCGAGATCCGAACGAGATGCCGTCCGGGCCACGTATGCCGCCGCGGCCGGGTAGTTGTTCCCTTCGGGCTGCACCAGGGTCACCGCCACTCCGCGGCGGCGGGCATCGACGAGTCGGTCGAGGAACGGATACGTCACGTATGGGCTCTCGACGAAAATGGAATGCTCAGCCCCGTCGATGAGCGCGAGCACAGGGGCGTATCCCTCTTCGTTGGTGCTGCCGTCGAGCAGATGGACCTCCATCCCCGAAAACCGCTTGACTGCCCGCAGGTCGATCCCCCGGCAGGTAGCACGCACGTCCATAGCTAGGAAGTCCGCCAGTTCGGAGTCTTCTACCCGAAGCATCATGTCGTGCCACGAGAAATTGTGGTCGCTGAAGTTGATGCCTCCCAGGTAGCACACGTCATCGAGCACCGCGAGCTTCTTGTGGTTGCGGGCGGGAAAGCGGACGAGCAATCGTCCCATCGGATTGGTGAACTCCACCCGGACACCCTCGCGACGGAGGCGCTCGACGGCCGCGAGCATGATCTCTAGCTCGCGCTGCAGGGCCGGATCTCGTCGTCCCCACGGCCGGCGGACACAGCGATCGCTCACCTTGCAGCGGGAGTAGTCGTCGACCAAGAGGCGGCGATCGGAGCACGTAGATGCCGATAGCAGCTCCACGAGCCCCTGCCCGGCAGCATCACCCTCAAACGTCATCGCCTGCACATAGACTCGTGAGCGGGCTGCGCCCAGATCGGCGGAGAAAGAGGGCCAGAAGTCGGCGGAATCTACCAGGATGTTCATCTCAGTCATGGGGTTCAGCATACCGCCCCGACCGGCGGTCGCGGCAGATATTCTTCACACGGCTCTAACATATGTCGGGTAGACTACCCGAGATTGAACAGCCACGCCCCCGGCAGGCGGCAGCGCACGCCGTGCCTATGCGGGCCCAACAGCGGAGGTAGCCCATGCATCTGGACCTCAGAACGATGAACCTCAGAACTGTGATGCTGGTCGTAGTCATCGTGGTGCTCGCAGTGCTTGTGGCAGTACCGGCCCTTGCCGCGACGGCCCCGCAGAAGCCGGCGACATCTTCGGGCGTCTGTAGTCCCGGCAATGCTGCCGGGGCATGCGGTGCGGCGGCAGTCGGCAGTGGTGCTGCACAAGGCGGAGGCTGCGGTGGCCCCGCGGGCCAAGCTGGAGCGGCAAACAGCTCCATCTGAGAACCGGCACTTGACGCGAGGCCCGGGCCGAAACCGGCCCGGGCCTCATCTTTTCCCCTCGACCACGTGCCGTCCGCGGTTCCCCTCTGGCGCCGCCCGGCCCTCCGATGGTAGGCTCACCTCACGTCGCATGCCCCGTAGCACCCCGTGGGGCGTCGTAGAGTCCTCAGCCTAGGAGGTGGCCCCGTGCCCGGAACGAAGATCGGGATGACTCTCGCCCAGCATGTCTACAACATGCAACGCCAGCACGCCGGCTCGACCGGAGTCCTCACGGGCGTCCTGAACCAGATCTCTCTGGCCGCGAAGATCGTTTCGCGCGAGGTGCGTAAGGCGGGACTGGTCGATGTCCTGGGCTTGACGGGCCAGACGAACGTACAAGGCGAGGAGGTCCGCAAGTTGGACGACTTCGCAAACGAGATCTTCATGGCTGCGTTCAGCCAGCTGGGCCACTTCTGCATCATGGCTTCGGAGGAACTTGTCGACCCCGTGCCGATCTCCGACGGGGGCTCTGTCGGCAGCTACACGATCGCCTTCGACCCTCTCGACGGCTCGTCGAACATCGACGCCAATGTCAGCGTGGGCACGATCTTTGCCGTCCATCGCCGGCTGAGTGACGGCGTCGAGGGCAAGCCGGAAGACCTCCTTCAGCCCGGACGCAAGCTGGCCGCTGCCGGCTACGTGCTCTACGGATCCAGCACTATGCTGGTGCTGTCCACCGGCCACGGAGTGCATGGCTTCACTCTCGACCCATCTGTGGGCGAGTTCCTCGAGTCGCACCGCCGCATCCGCATCCCGCAAGAAGGGAAGATCTACTCGTGCAACGAGGGCAACTTCCCGTACTGGTCGGAAGGTGTGCGCAGCTACGTCAAGTACGCCAAGGCAGCCGACCCGGAGAGCGGACGCCCGTACACCTCACGCTATATCGGGTCGATGGTGGCCGACATCCACCGCACGCTACTCTACGGCGGCATCTTCATGTATCCCGCCGACACAAAAGATGCGAAGAAGCCGGGCGGCAAACTCCGCCTACTCTACGAGTGCTCCCCCATGGGCTATCTGATGGAACAGGCCGGAGGGATGGCATCCGACGGACACACGCCTATTCTCGATATCCAGCCCGAGAAGATCCACCAGCGCACCGCCTTCTTCGCCGGATCCCGAGAGAACATGCTGGAGCTGCACGAGCACATCGCGCGATACGACGCCGTCTGAGCCGGGGCGGGCCTAATTCTACGGGAGCGGCAGATCGGCCGATGATCTCCGTATCCATGCCGGCCGCACACCACCATGGTCGTGCCGAGGCCACCTGGCGGCGCACGCGGGACCCCTATCGCATCCTGGTGTCGGAGATGATGCTGCAACAGACCCAGGTGTCACGCGTGCTGGTGAAGTACGAAGAGTTTCTGGCCGCCTTTCCGACCATCGATGTCCTGGCAGCCGCCCCCCTCGAAGCCGTACTGCGGGTGTGGCAGGGTCTCGGCTACAACCGCCGGGCCCGCTCCCCTGAAACGACTGGCCGATATCGTGACGAGCGAACTCGACCGCGAACTGCCACGATCGTGCCCGAGTTGCTCCGGTTGCCTGGGGTGGGTCCCGCGACCGCCGCCGCCGTCGTCGCGTTCGCCCATGGAGAAGCCCACCCCTTCATCGAAACCAACATCCGCGCGGTCTATCTGCACCACTTCTTCCCCGACC
>CAZDGO010000229.1:1526-4405 GCA_964504825.1 uncultured Gaiellales bacterium | reverse complement strand
GGGCACCGCGCTGCATGCCGCCACCGTCATCGGCGACACCGTGGGCGACCCCTTCAAGGACACCTCGTCGGTGGCCATGAACCCGGTGATCAAGTTCACCACGCTGTTCGGTCTGCTGGCCGTCGAGCTGGCCGTGAGCATTGCCAGCGACCAGGGCAACCATATCCTCAACTACATCCTGGCTGCGGTGTTCTTCGCGGTCTCAGTGACTTTCGTCTGGCGGTCGTTCTACCGCATGCGGATCGAGGCGACCGAAGCGTAGACTTCCCGGGCTGGTTCCTTGTTCGGAGAGACGTACGTGTGGCGGGGCGGACGGCCGAGAGGCTGCCCGCCCCGTTCCGTTGGGGAGCCAGATTCCACCTACGCAGACGCGAGGTCTGCACGCACCGCTGAGGAGGTGTGCATGATAACAGTACGGTATAGACTGTTATCATGATTCGGACGCAGATCAGTCTTCCGCCAGATGAGTATGCAGCCGCGAAGTTCGAGGCGGCACGCCTCGGCATCTCCCTGGCCGAGTTCTTCCGACGCGCTCTCCGAAGGGCACTCCCTGTCGACGAGGATAGTCCTTGGATGCGCTACGCGGGAATGGTCGAGACGGGCGACCCGGCGTCCAGCCAGACGATCGACGACGTGGTCTATGGCCAGAGGGATTGAATCCTACGTTGATACTTCGGCGCTGATCGCGTTTGCGGATCGGTCGGATTCCTACCACTTGATGTTCCGCCGGCTGTTCTCTTCGCCTCCGGCGCTGGTGACCACTGTTCTTGTGGTGGGGGAGGGGCATGCGTGGTTCCTCCGTCGTTATGACAGGAGTCGTGCGCTCCAGTTCCTGGCCATGATCGAAGCGATGACTCCGCTCACGGTCGCGGCTGTAGGCCGCGTGGAGCAGTCGGGGGCGATGCATCTGCTCCGCCGGTACTCTGATCAGGATCTCACTATGGCGGATGCCGTCGGTCTGCATCTGATGCAGGAGCGCAGGGGTGCCGCTCGTGATCAATAACGGTTGACGGGGAACGTCATACTCGACTATCTCGAAAGCTCATAGCAGCGGCGCTGGCTGACTGCCCTGTGGATCGCGTGGGAACTCACGATGGGGCGCGGTGTCACTCCGAGGCGATTCGGTCCACCGAGGCCCCAGCTTAGTCGGCTGCATTCCGTTGAACCGCACCGGCCTTTCCGGAGACTAAGTTGCTTGAGTGCACACCCGGGCGGGGACGTGCTGATGATAGTAGCCCTCTCCGAGCTCCGCCGGAGGAGGATAGCCGACCGGTCCAACGGTCGGCCTCCGGGCGTCAGCCACGGTCTCACCTGCTAAGCTGATTAGATGAAGCAACGGCTCCGACTGGGCGACCAAGCGCGAAACCTCTTAGGTGGTCGGTCTCCACATGAGGTGCCGACGTCATGACCTGGCTGTGGGCGGTCGTCGCGTTACTCGTCGTGCTCGGCTCGGTGCTCGCGGTCTCCGAAGCCTCTCTCACGCGGATGTCGCGCGTTCGTGCTCTCGCCATGGTCGAAGAGAAGCGGAGAAACGCGGTCACACTGGCGCGCATCGAGGCGGATCCGCCTCGATTCCTCAACAGCGTGTACTTGGCAGTCATGTTCTGCCAGAATGGCTCGGCCGTGCTTGTCGCCGTCCTTGCGGAGCACGCTTTCGGCGCCTGGAGCGTGACCGTGGCCTCGTTCGTCTTCACGCTCCTCTACTTCGTGCTCGTCGAAGCCATGTCGAAGACCTACGGCGTGTTGCACAGCGACAGGGCGGCGCTCGCCGTTGCACCGATCGTATGGTCTCTCGGACGGGCCCTCGCGTACCCCACCCGCATGCTGATCGCGCTCGCGAACCGGCTGCTCCCTGGTCGAGATCTCACGCAAGGTCCCTTCGTCTCGGAGTCCGACCTCCGCTCCATGGCGGAGATCGGTCATGAGGAAGGGAGCATAGAGCGGGAGGAGAAGGACCTTATCCACTCCATCTTCGAGTTCAGCGATACGATCGTGCGAGAGGTGATGGTGCCACGGCCCGACATCACGGCCATCGAGAGCCACCGGAACCTCTCCGACGTCCAGGCGCTGGTGCTCGAGTACGGGTACTCCAGAATCCCCGTATACGAGGCCGACCTTGACAACACCATCGGGTTCATCTTCGCGAAGGATGTGCTCACGGCTCTGCACCAATGCGGGGACGACGCTCCTCTGCGCGAACTGGTCCGGCCGGCTTGGTTCGTGCCGGAGCAGAAGCGAGTGGCCGAGATGCTCCGCGAGATGCAGCAGCGGAGGTCGCACATCGCCCTCGTGACTGACGAGTACGGGTCGGTGTCGGGCCTCGTGACGCTTGAGGATATCCTCGAAGAGTTGGTCGGCGAGATTACCGACGAGTATGATCGCGCAGATCCGGAGGTCGAGGTAGTAGCCGAGGGAATCCTCCGCGTTGACGGCAAGGTGGCCATCAACGAGGTGAACGATCTCCTCGACGTCGACCTGCCCGATGAGGAGTGGGACTCCATTGGCGGGCTCATGCTCGGCCTTCTGGGAGCGATCCCCAAGGAGGGACAGACGGTGGGGTTCGAGGAACTCGTGTTCACCGCGGAGCGCGTGCAAGGTAGGAGGATAGCCAAGATCCTCATCCACCGCGGGGGGGAGACAGCCGGGATTGAGTCAGCCCCGAAGTAGTACGGACGAAGTCGGCGGGTGATGGCGTGCGCCGATCTCGCCGCCGAGGCGTTCGCCCTCCCGGAGCAGCACGCGGAAGAACTCATTCAGGACGTAAGCAGTGTCCTGGAGGTCGAAGAAGGGGTGCGGTCCAAGGCCTGGATCTGCATATTCTCGTCCACGCACAGCACCAACGCCCCCTCGGGGGGTGGAGAGGTAGAGGTAGAGGTAGA
>CAZDGO010000229.1:0-1426 GCA_964504825.1 uncultured Gaiellales bacterium | reverse complement strand
AGAGGTAGAGGTAGAGGTAGACGACGACCACCACCTTGGCCTCAAGCTTGGTCGAGCTACCCCGCACAAACGCATCAAGTCTCCAAGCCTCGGGGATGGGGACCGCGCCATTCGCGGTCGGCTTGAATGATCTGTATGCGTCTTCGCCGGCTACCTTCCGCCTGCCTCAAAATCCATCGTGTTCGCATCTGTGTCCGCTTCCGTGGGTTGGCCGAAGAGTTTCAGCCACAAGAAGCCCATTGCTCCCGCCGTCAGCGAAGCCAGCAGGATCGCCGCCTTGGAGTCGTTGATCAGCTTTGCATTCCCGACGAAGGCAAGGTTCGTGATGAAGTACGACATCGTGAAACCGATGCCACCCAAGAGGCCTGCGCCGAAGACGTGACGCCAATGCAGGTCGAGTGGAAGCCGACAGATGCCGATGGTGACGACCACGAAGCAGGTGATCGCGATTCCCAGCGGCTTGCCTACCACCAGACCGCCGATGATGCCCAAGCCGGCCGTACTTGTGAGATTGTGTGCCCAATCCGATCCCAGGACGATACCGGTATTGGCCAGCGCAAAGATCGGAAGGACTATGAAGGCGACCGGCTTCTGCAAGGAACGCTCAAGCCTGTGTGAGGGCGATGCTTCGTCGTCTTGCTTGGCAGAGAACGGGATCGCGAACGCCAGCATGACTCCGGCTATCGTGGCATGGACGCCGGACTGCCTCAGCAGGAACCACATCACCACGCCGCCGAGCAGATACGGAACAAGAGACATCACGCGAAAGAAGCGATTCAGCACGATGAGCAAGCCGAAGACCGCGATCGCTCCGACCAGGTACAGGGGCGAAAGGTCCGCCGTATAGAAGACGGCGATCACAATGATCGCGCCCAAGTCGTCCATCACGGCGAGCGCGGTCAGAAAGACCTTCAGGGAAGCCGGAACGCGACTCCCCAAGAGCGCGAGAACGCCAAGGGAAAAAGCGATGTCGGTCGCCATCGGGATCCCGATCCCGGCCTGCGTCGGCGTACCCGAATTCAAGGCGAAGTAGATCAGTGCCGGCGTACAGATCCCGCCGATCGCCGCGAAGATTGGAAGAAGCGCGCTCCTGAGATCCGACAGTTCTCCGTTGTACAGCTCGCGCTCGAGTTCCAAGCCGATGAGCAGAAAGAACACAGCCATCAGAGCTTCGTTTATCCAATGATCGATGCTCAAATAGGCTATGTGTGTATGCCAGAAGCGCAGATAGTCGCCGCCAAGGGCGGAATTGGCGATCGCAAGAGAGACAGCCGTGCAGATGACAAGAAGAATGCTGCTCGAGGTCTCTGACGCATAGAATCGTCTGAACGTCTTGGTCAGTCCTCGCTGAACGATACTCATTCGTCCAACCTAGTGTCCTGAGTCATTGATTCGTTTGCAGTAGTTGCCCAGGGTGTCGAGGATC
>CAZDGO010000228.1:0-4424 GCA_964504825.1 uncultured Gaiellales bacterium | reverse complement strand
GGTGGCGGCGGTGGTGGTCGCGGCGGCTACGGCGGCGGCGGTGGTGGTGGCGGCTACGGCGGCGGCGGCGGCAACCGCTGGTAGTCACTTCACGCCGGAGTTTAGCCGCTCCTCACTAAAGCGCACAATAGAGGCGCCGGGGCAACCCGGCGCCTCTATCCATTACTGGTCGCGCACGAGGCGCGCACGAGGCTACCACTAGGAAGAAGGGGAGATGACGCTGCCGGAAAACGCGGACTCCGACTTCAGTAAGGTCGCCCTCATCGGGAACCACACGCCTCGGCGCTGTGGTATCGCCACCTTCACCGCCGATCTTGCCAGCGCGCTCGCCGAGCAGTCGCCCCAGACTGCCTTCTGGACCGTGGTAATGAACGACGTGGCCGGCGGCTACTCCTACCCACAACAGGTCCGCTTCGAGCTGAACGAGTCACGCCTCACCGACTACCGCCTGGCCGCCCAGTTCCTCAACATGAACCAGGTGGACGTCGCCTGTCTACAGCACGAGTACGGCATCTTCGGTGGCGCCGACGGCCGCTACATCCTTCGCCTGATCGGCGAGCTACGGATGCCGGTTGTCACCACTCTCCACACCGTGCTGAAGGATCCCAGTCCGGGCCAGCTGGAGACCCTGAGCAAACTGGCCGGCCTTTCTGACCGCCTCGTTGTACTTAGCCGCAGGGCGGAGGAGTTCCTCCGGGACATCTACCAGGTTCCCGAGGAGAAGATCGTCTTCATCCATCACGGTATCCCGGATGTCGCTTTCGCCGATCCCAACTACTACAAGGATCAGTTCGGGGTGGAAGGGCGACGGGTCATCCTCACCTTCGGCCTAGTTTCGCCCAACAAGGGGATCGAGCACATGCTGCGGGCGCTCCCGGCAATCGTGGAGCGCTATCCCGATACCGTCTACATCGTCCTGGGCGTGACTCACCCGCATGTGCTGCGGCACGACGGTGAGTCCTACCGGCTGTCGCTCCAGCAGCTGGCCAAGAGCCTAGGGGTGGCCGGCAACGTCATCTTCCAGAACCGCTTCGTCGACTCTCAAGAGCTGCGGGAGTTCCTCGGGGCCGGCGATGTCTACGTCACGCCTTACGTCAACGAGGCCCAGATCTCGTCAGGCACCCTCGCCTACGCGATGGGCAGCGGCAAGGCCATCGTCTCGACCCCGTACTGGTATGCCGCTGAGATGCTGGCCGAGGAACGGGGCCGCCTCGTGCCGTTCGGCGACTCGGGGGCTATCGCCGCTCAGGTGATCGACCTCTTCGATAATGCCGTCGAGGCCAACGCCATGCGCAAGCGGGCCTACTTGTTCGCCCGGGACGCCGTGTGGCCGAAGGTTGCCCAGCACTATCTGCGGGTGTTCGCCGAGGCAAAGGAGGAACGCACCCGTCAGTCGGGCTACATCTTCAGCTCGCGCACGCTGAAGGCCGACTTCGCCGACGTGCCCGAACTCAACCTCGACCACCTGCGGCGGCTGACCGACCACACGGGGATCCTGCAGCACGCTACCTTCAGCGTACCCGACCTGCGCCACGGCTACTGCACCGACGACAACGCCCGGGCTCTCATCGTCACCGCCCTCGCCGAGAAGGTGTTGCCGGCCGACACCACCATCGGCCGCCTGCGAGGAATCTACCTGGCGTTCTTGCAATACGCCCTCGTCGAAGAGACGGGACAGTTCCGCAACTTCCTCCCCTACGACCGACACTGGGTGGAGGAGATGGGCTCCGGGGACAGTCAGGGTCGGGCGCTCTGGGGGCTGGGCGTTGCCATCCGCGAGAGCACCGATCCGGGGCAGCTTGGCCTGACTACCTCGCTTTTCAATCAGGCCATGCCCAACGCCGAGCGCCTGAGGCATCTTCGGTCGCAGGCAATGGCGCTGCTGGGCCTGGAAGCCTATCTCGAGCGGTTCAGCGGTGACAGCGAAGCCAAGCGAATCAGGGAGTACCTGGCCGAGCGCCTCTTGCGCGCATTCTCCATTCACGCTACGGCCGCCTGGCCTTGGCCCGAGGACATCGTCACCTACGACAACGGCAAGATTCCGCACGCGCTTCTGCTCGCCGGTCACTCCATGGAGCGTGACGACATGCTGGAGGTCGGTCTGCGGGCGCTGGATTGGCTCGTGGAACTGCAGACCGAGAGCGGCTGTTTCGTGCCCGTGGGCAGCAACGGCTGGTACGTGGGCGGCGGCGACCGGGCCCGTTTCGATCAGCAGCCGCTGGAAGCACACTCCATGATCGACGCCTGCATCGCGGCGAACGCGGTCACAGGTGACGAGAAGTGGGTCGAGGCGGCCATGCTGGCCTTCCAATGGTATCTGGGCCAGAACGACCTTAGGGCCTTCCTGTGCGACCTGCGCGGCGGCGGATGCTATGACGGTCTGCAGCCCGATGGTGTCAACCTGAACCAGGGAGCGGAGTCCACACTGGCCTGGCTGCTTTCGCTGGTGCAGATGCACCTGCTACGGGCAGAACGCAGCCTGAAAGACCTGCCCCGACTCGAGGCCGTAGCGGGCGCCCCTAAAGAGAGCGCCGCCTGATAGCGCCGGAGCAAAATACTACCCGAGCGGGAGAGAACACTGTGAACGGACCGTTCCACCGGTACACCGGTAACCCCATCCTGACCGCCGACGACCTACCCTACCCGGCCAACTCGGTCTTCAACGCCGCTGCCACCCTGGTCGACGGTGAGACTCTTCTGCTCATGCGCGTCGAGGACCGCCGTGGCCTGTCACATCTGACCGTGGCCCGGAGCAAGGACGGCCGCGGGAACTGGCGGATCGACCCGACTCCGACGCTCCCCTCCGATCCCGAGGGTCACCCGGAGGAACTCTGGGGCATCGAGGATCCCCGCATAACCTGGGTAGAGAATCTGGGCCTCTACGTGATCGCCTACACGGCCTACTCCGCCGGTGGGCCCCTCGTGTCCCTAGCTACCACTCGCGACTTCGCCACCTTCACCCGCTTGGGGCCGGTGACGCATCCGGAGAACAAGGACGCGGCCGTCTTCCCCGTGCGTTTCGACGGGCGGTACGCCATGGTGCACCGGCCGTCTGCTACCCCGTACGTAGGAGGGGCTCACATCTGGCTCTCGTTCTCGCCCGATCTCACGCACTGGGGGGACCACCAGATCCTCATCCCTTGCCGGAAGGGAGGCTGGTGGGACGCCAACAAGATCGGCCTCTCGCCCCCACCTCTGCTCACCGACGAGGGCTGGCTCGTCATGTACCATGCGCTACGGCACACCATCGCCGGGGGCATCTACCGGCTTGGGCTGGCCCTCCTGGACGCGAAAGACCCGCGCCGGACCCTGCGCCGGGCCGACGAGTGGGTCTTCGGTCCGGAGGAGGCCTACGAGCGGCAGGGGGACGTGCCCGACGTGCTCTTCCCGTGTGGCTGGGTGGTCGAAGGCGACGACTTACGCCTCTACTACGGCGCGGCCGATAGCAGCATGGCTTTGGCTACCGCCCGGGTCTCCGAGGTTCTGGACTGGCTTCACCGGCATTCCCCACCTGCCTGAGCGCGGGCGGACCCGATCGAGGGAGGAAGCGCATGCGCGTGTTCTTAGCAATCATGGTTGTCCTGCTGATCCTGCTCCTCATCTTCGCCGTGCAGAACCCCGGATCGACAGAGGTGAAGTTCATTACGTTCTCGTCGACCGTGTCGCTCCTGCTGATCATTCTGGTCTCGACCATCGTGGGTCTGCTCCTGGGACTCGCCGTGATGCTGCCGGGCAATCTGCGGCGGTCTTCGCGGGTGCGGAAGCTCGAATCGGAGGCGGGGATACTGCGGTCGCAATCGGTTGATATGGCCGCCGCCGTGGCCAAGGGTCGAGTAGAGCCGGAGGGGGACCCCGCCTCACAGAGCGACGACGCGACCCGGGGCGCCTGAACAGTGCGCATCGCCATGCTGGCTCCCATCGCCTGGAGGACGCCGCCCCGGCACTACGGTCCGTGGGAGCAGGTGGTGTCGCTGCTCACCGAGGGACTGGTCCGGCGCGGGGTCGACGTCACTCTGTTCGCCACCGCCGACTCCCTGACGAGTGCTCACCTGCGGGCAGTGTCCCCCACCGGCTACGAGGAAGACCGCACCCTCGACGCCAAGGTCTGGGAGGGGCTGCACATCTCGGAGGTCTTCGAGCGGGCGGAGGAGTTCGACCTTATCCACAACCACTTCGACTTCCTGCCCCTGACCTACTCGCGCCTCACGACCACCCCTGTGGTCGTGACCATCCACGGGTTCTCCTCGGAACGCATCCTCCCGATCTACCGCAAGTACGACCAGACGGCCCACTACGTGGCCATCAGCGACGCCGATCGTGCTCCCGGCCTGCGCTATGCGGCCACGGTCTACCACGGCATCGACCTGTCGGGCTTCACGTTCCGGCCGGAGCCGGGCGAATATCTCCTGTTCTTCGGGCGCATC
>CAZDGO010000227.1:0-4434 GCA_964504825.1 uncultured Gaiellales bacterium | reverse complement strand
GGCCTGCGCTTCGTCGCGGTCTCTAACCGGCTGCCGATCGTGCTGGAGCGGACCGATGAGGGCTGGAGCACCCGACCCGGAGCCGGCGGACTCGTGTCCGCGCTTGCCCCCGTGCTACGCAACCGCGGAGGGCTGTGGATCGGCTGGCCCGGCACCGACGACTACACCGACATCGGCGGGGCGCTCGACCGGGCCTCCAAGCAGGCGGGCTACCGTCTGCACCCCGTTCTTCTCTCGCCGGAAGAGGTGAAACACTTCTATTACGGCTTCTCCAACGAGACGCTCTGGCCCCTCTTCCACGATCTCGCCACGCGCACGCGCTTCGCCCCTGAAGGCTGGGCCGCGTTCGTCAACGCGAACCGTCGCTATGCCGGCGTCGTCGCCCGCAGGACGCGGCCTTCCGACTACATCTGGGTGCACGACTATCACCTTCTGGGGCTCGCTCGCGAGCTTCGCGCCACGGACAACACCCGCCGCATCGGCTTTTTTCTCCACATACCGTTTCCGGCACTGGACATGTTCCTCAAGCTACCGTGGCGGGCGCAGATCCTAGGCGCCCTGCTGGAGTACGACCTCATCGGTTTCCAGACCCTCCGTGACAGAAGGAACTTCCTCTACTGTGTGAAGCGGCTTATCCCGGGGACACGAGTAAGGGGGTCGGGAGCCGTGCTGACCGCGACCTACCGCGAGCGCGAGGTCAGAGTGGGGGCGTTCCCCATCAGTATCGACTACCGGGAGTTCTCCGAGCGGGCAGCCTCCTCCACAGTGACCGCTCGAACCGCCGCGCTCCGCGACGACCTGGGACGCGGCACTATCGCGCTTGCCGTCGACCGACTGGACTATACCAAGGGTATTCCGGAACGACTTGAGGCGATCCGGCTGGTCCTGCTGCGATTCCCCGAGCTGCACGGCAACGTGACGTTCGTGCAGATCGCCGTCCCCAGCCGCCAGATCGTCCCCGAGTACCAGGCACTACGCGCCGAGATAGACCGCCTGGTGGGCGAGATCAACGGCCAGTTCACCCGCGACGGCTGGGTCCCCATCCACTACATGTACCGGTCGCTGGACCGCGATGAGCTCCTCGCGCACTACCGAGTGGCCGACATCGGCCTCGTCACGCCCCTCCGCGACGGTATGAACCTCGTGGCCAAAGAGTTCTGCGCCTGCCAGGTGGATAACGACGGCGTGCTGGTGCTGAGCGAGTTCGCGGGAGCGGCGGGCCAGCTCTATCGGTGGGCCATCATGGTGAACCCCCACGATGTGGAAGGCACGGCCGACGCCATCTACCGAGCCTTTGTGATGACTCCACCGGAGCGCAGGGACCGCATGCGCCGCCTGCGTCTGTCGATCCGCCGCAACGACATATTCCGCTGGGTGGACGACTACCTGGACGCCGCCGTCAGCAAACAGCTGGCGGACTTCCCCTAGCTGGAGGACTACGTCCCGCCACTAGAAGGCCACGAGGCCTAACCGGAGGCCCGCAACCGGGCCGCGTCACGTTCGGGCAGGGAGGGGTTGATGCTGATTCCGGTGGCCACCTCGAAACCGGCGGCCATGGTCAGTCGCGGCCGAACTCGCAGGAACCAGTGAAGCGCCGGATCTCGTATGGCCTCGGAACCCAGCGGCCCGCCCCGAGGTAGCGAGCACGACTCGAGCGTGACGTTGTACGCCGCGGACACGGCACCCACGCGGGTCAGCACATCACGTAGCACCACGGCCAAACCCGGCACTTCTTCCTCGCGCATCTCGCGGAAGTCGGCTTGATGGCGCCGCGGTACGATCCGCATGTCGCACGGCACTTCGGCCGCCCAGGGCACAAAGGCCACGAACCGTGGGGTCGCCGTCACCAGCCGGATACCGTCGGCCTCCTCCGATGCGATCATGTCGCACACGAGGCACCGACCGGTCCTACCGTGATGCCGGCGAGAACGCGCTTCACGCCGCCGCACCCGATCCGGCACCACGTCGATACCCACCACTTGGGCGTGCGGGTGCGCAAGCGACGCTCCTCCGGCCGCTCCTTGGTTGCGAAAGAGCGTGGCGCAGAGCACACCCGTGCGCGACGACACCTCGCCGAACGCCCGCCGATACGAGCGCACCACAGTCTCCAGGTGGGCGGAAGGAAGACCCTCAAGGGCCTCGCCGTGCCGTGGCGTCTCGATCACCACCAGGTGGCGCCCTGTGCCGGGCACGATCGGATACTTGTTGGGCGCCACCCGAGTGAGCCACTCCCCGCTCGTCGCGTCGGGCGCCTGCCACTCGATGGGGGGAAGAAGGTGTTCGTTTCCTGGGCAGAACGGACACTCGGGATCGACTCCAGCCACCGGATCACACGCCACCACTTCGGACGGCGCCACCCCTGGCGCCACCGCTTCGGGAGCCGGCGACTGAGGCCGCAACTCCCTCCCGGGAGCGTACAACACAACATCCCCGGTCAGCGGATCTCGCCGGTAGACCGTGGAATCCTCACTCCACCTACCGGTCACGATCGCTCCTCCCGTCTTTGGCGCATCTGTTATCCGGTTTTTACACTCTACATCGTAGCCGAGCATCGTAGACGAGCGAGCGGCCCGATCGTCGCCGTCGACTCCACCCCGATCCTAGCCGTCGATGCCGCCGTGCTCCCGCCCGTGCAAGGCCAGCACCACCACCTGGGCCAGGTGCAGCGCCCGCCGGTCGCCCAACTGGGCGATCTGCTCCCGGCAGCTGAAGCCGTCGGCCACGATGAGGCAGTCCTCCGCCGCAGCCCTCACTTCGGGTAGCAACACCTTCTCCCCGCACTCGCGGGACACCTCGAAGTGGTGCTTGTCGAACCCGAACGGTCCCGCCATGCCGCAGCAGCCCGCGTCCAATACTCGCACCTGGAGGCCCAGCGTACGCAACAATCCCTCGTCGGCGCCCGTGCCCAACACCGCCTTGTGGTGGCAATGGAGGTGGATCATCGCCGAACCCCCTAGAGGAACAAAGTTCAGGCCACCTACGCCGTCGAAACGACTTCCGCTTTGCGCGCTTCTGCCTTGTCGACTTCCGCTTTGGCCGGGGGCGGCGACTGCCGCCGCCGGAGCCACAGGGGCTGCGTATGCATCGCCGAGGCCGGCCGCCGCGCCGCCCAGGAACTCGGCAAAGGTGAAGACCTGCGCACTGAGGCGCCGCGCGCGCTCTACATCGGGGAATAGTCCTAGCAACTCGTCGCGGAAGACCGCGGCGCAGCTCGGCTCGAGACCCACGATGGGCACCCCGGCGTCGATCTCCGGACCGAGCACGTCCATGACCTGCCGCAACAGCCGTTTTGCCAACGCCAACATGCCGAAGTCGTAGAGGGGCCGTCCGCAGCAGAGGCTCTTCCGAGGCACGATCACCCTGTAGCCCGCGGCCTCCAGCACAACAACGGCCGCCCGAAGGGCCTCGGGGTGGAAGTGGTTGTTGAACGTGTCCGGCCAGAGGACCACCGGTGGGCCCTGCTTGTTCCAGGGATCGTACGAGCGGAACCAGTGCTTGAATGTGCGGGGCGCAAAGCGCGGTAGCGTGCGCTCCTGAGCCACACCGAGCAGCCTCTTGGTGAGGCGGCTCGCACCCCGGCCGTGGGCCACGCCGTTGGCCACTGATGGCACCAAGCTGCCGAGCCGAGCCCACCAGCGAATCAGCCCCATGGTGTAGGCCTGGCGGGGTCGCAAGCGCCCCCGATAGTAGTGAGCCAGGTACTCGGCCTTGTAGGTGGCCATGTCGACGTTCACGGGGCAGTCGTTCTTGCAGCCTTTGCACGCCAGGCAGAGGTCGAGCGACTCCTTCACGTCGTCGTTCCGCCAACCGCCTCTGAGCAGGTCTCCCTGTAGCGCCTCCCAGAGCATGCGCGCTCGGCCCCGTGTGGAGTGCTGCTCTTCGAGGGTAGCCATGTAACTGGGACACATGGTGCCGCCGTGATTCCGTCGGCACTTCCCCACACCCACGCAGCGCAGCAGAGCGTCGCCGAAGCTGCCGGAGTCATCGCGAAAGCGGAAGTAGGTGTCGGGGCGCACCGGGCGGAACCCGGCGCCAAGGCGGAAGTCGGCGTCCAGGGGGTTGGCGTCGAGGAGTTTTCCCGGGTTCATCATGCCGGCGGGGTCCCACGCCGCCCGAAAGTCGCGGAACGCCTGCATCAGCTTGGGCCCGAACATGCGGGGCAGGAGCTCGCCCCGGGCCTGGCCATCGCCGTGTTCCCCGGACAAGGAGCCGCCATAGCGGACACAGAGGTCGGCCGCTTCCTCTACGAAGCTGCGGTATCGGGCGATGCCGTCGGCGGACGTCAGGTCGAAGTTGATGCGGGTGTGGATGCAGCCGTCGCCGAAGTGGCCGTAGATGGCTCCCCGGTAGCCATAGCGGGCTTCGAGCGCGAGGAAGTCGCGCAGGTAGTCGCCGATCTTCTCGGGTGCGATGCCGACGTCCTCCCACCCGGGC
>CAZDGO010000226.1:0-4464 GCA_964504825.1 uncultured Gaiellales bacterium | reverse complement strand
GAACCCATCTCGACAAAGCCGAAGCCCTTGGGGCGGCCGGTGTCGCGATCGGTGATCAGGGCGACCGACGTAACCGAGCCATGAGCCGCGAACAGCGCCTCTATGGTAGATTCCGTGGTTTCGTACGTGAGGTTGCCCACGTACAGCTTCGATGCGCTCATCTTTTCCTCCGTTGCAGAAGTACCGTACGGCATGCGAGTGAGGAGAACTGCAAACGGGGCGAAGAGAACGGTGAGGAGCTCGGCGCGGCGCCTGGAGAAGAATCCTATCGGATGCTGAGCCTCACTATACCACACCTTCTCGCGCGGCGAAAGCCGAGAACGACGCCGAAGCCGACACTCCGCAGGTCCGGTCTCGTGAAGCCGACCAGCAGGCCAGGGCGCGCCTCGTCGGCGTCGCTGCGCGGACTACCTACCCGTCGGCGCCCCCCCAGCGGCGGAGCTTCAGGGTCTCGAACCAGGCCACACTGAACAGTCCGGCACCCAAGGCGATGAGCACGTCGAGGTATCCGAGTGGCGAGAATCCGAAGAGCGAGCGGGCGGGAGGTAAGGTCAGCAGCAGGGTCAGGAAGACTGCCGCCGCCGCGACCACCCACCAGAGGGCTCGATTCCCACTGCGCAGCACGGAGATCATCGACCGGGACCAGGAGAGATTGGTGAGGATGAGGCCCACGTTCGCCACCACCAGCGTGGTGAAGGTCAGGGCCCTGGTCTCGCCTTCCGTGGCTCCGCGGGCGAGAGAAAGTGTATAGACGGCGGCGACCACCGCGAGGACCACGAGCCCCTGAGTCAGGCTTGCGGCCAGGGTGCGGCGGTCGAAGAGCCGCTCGCCCAGCGGACGGGGCTTGCGGCTCATGGTCGTAGACTCCTCCTCCTCCGCCTCGAACACCACCGAGCAGGCCGGGTCGATAATCAGCTCAAGGAAGGCTATGTGTACGGGCATAAGCACCAGCGGCGATCCGAAGAGCACGGGCACCAGCGACATGCCGGCGATGGGCACGTGCACGGCCAGGATGTAGGCCATGGCCTTCTTGAGGTTGTCGTGGATGCGCCGGCCAAGCCTGACGCCGGTGACGATAGAGGTGAAGTCGTCATCGGTGAGGACGATGTCGGAGGCTTCCCGAGCCACGTCGGTGCCCCGTCCGCCCATGGCGATGCCGATGCCCGCCGCCTTCAGCGCCGGTGCGTCGTTCACGCCATCGCCTGTCATGCCTACCACTTCCCCGTTGGCCTTCAGCGCCTGGACCAGGCGGAGCTTCTGCTCGGGCACCGTGCGGGCAAAGATCGTCGTGGTACGTATGCGTTGGCTGAGCTCTTCGTCGCTCATCGCCTCCAGTTCCGTGCCGGTGATGATGCCGGCGCCTTCGTCCAGTCCTACCTGCCGCGCGATCGCGCGGGCCGTTCCTGGATAGTCCCCCGTGATCATGACCACCCGGATGCCCGCGTTTCGGCAATCGGCTACCGACCGGCGCACGCCCTCCCGCACCGGATCGGCCAGGCCGACCAGACCCAGGAACTCGAAGTCGAAGTCGTGCTGTGAGGTGGGGAGGGGCGCATCGCTCGCGACGAGCCCGCGGGCTACGCCGAGTACCCGTAGGCCGTCACCCGTCATGGCTGCCAGCCTCTCGTGCAGCCGAGCGCCGTGAGGTGGGTCGAAATGACACAGGTCGGCGATCGCTTCCGGAGCTCCCTTGACGGCTATCAGTCGCTGCCCTGTCGACGGCAACTGCCACACCCGGGACAAGGAGAGGAGATCATCCGTGAGCGGGTACTCGGCCACCAGCTCCCAGTCCTCGTGTAGGTGTTCCGTTCCCGAGAGGGTGGTGGCGCCGAACTCCCGGAAGGCGATCTCCATCGGATCGAACGGTTTCCTCTTGCTCGCCAGCATGGCGAACTCCATCAGCTCGTGCAGTTCGTCGGGGACGGTCGTCGCGTCCGTGCCGGCGGAGAAGCTCGTGGTGCCGTCATCCAGGCGGGCCACCGACATCCGGTTCTGTGTGAGAGTGCCCGTCTTGTCGACGCACAAGGCCGTGACCGAGCCCAGAGTCTCGACGGCGGGCATCCGCCGGGTGAGCACCCGGTTCTGAGACAGTCGCCATGCGCCGAGAGCGAGGAAGACGGTGAGGACCACGGGGAACTCTTCGGGCAGCATGGCCATGGCCAGGGTGATGCCTGCCAGGAAGCCACCGAGCCAATCGGCGCGGGTGAACCCGTAGACGACCACCACCACCGCGCACAACCCGCCGCCGACCAGGGCCAGGGTCCACACCAACCGGTCGATCTCCCGTTGAAGTCGCGTGCGCTCCGGCTTAAGGGTTACGAGGGCTTTGCCGATGGCGCCGATCTCCGTGGCGGCGCCGGTGGCGCGGACGAGAGCGGTCGCCTGGCCGCCGACCACAAGCGTGCCGGAGTATACGAAGCAGGTGCCGTCGCCGCCCGGACGCGCCTGATCTTCGTCCTCGGGGTCGAGCGAGTGCTTCTTCCCTACGGCGACGGATTCTCCGGTGAGCAGAGATTCGTCCACGCGCAGGTTGGAGCCGGCGAGCAGGACGGCGTCGGCCGGCACGCGGTCGCCTTCCGCCAATATCACCAGGTCGCCCGGCACCACCTCTCGCCCGGGGATGCGAAACTCCCGGCCGTCCCGGATGACCAACGCGCGGGGGCTCGACAGGTCGCGGAGGGCGTCGAGAGCCCGCTCGGTCTTGTGCTCCTGGTAGAGGGTGATGCCGATGACCATGAAGACGAACGTCAACAGCAGGAGCGCCTCTTGGACGTCGCCGAGCAGGAGATAGATAGCTCCGCATGCCACCAGCAGCAGAAGCATCGGCTCGTGCAGCAGTCCGGCGATCAGCCCAAGGACGCCGGAGCGCTTGGCGGGGGGTAGCTCGTTTGCTCCTTCTGTCACCAGGCGGTTAGCCGCATCCTCGACGCTGAGGCCCGGGAGAGGCTGGGCGGGCGTAGCCATAAGCGAGACGACCCGGTTTCTCTGTCAGTCTCCCCCTCCGCCGCCGATGGCGTCCATCAAGCCGCCGAGCAGTCGGTCACCGCATACTGGGCATTCCATAGCGATACTTCTCCTTGGCTGTAGATAGCTACGCAAGAAACGGCACTATGTTCTCTTCGAAGCACCATTGCTGCCGTGAAGCATAGCACGAACATTAATATCCTAGATAGTTAGCTATGCCTATGGAGTAGTTGTTATACATATCTAACAGATACATGTCGGTATATGCAACAGACGTATCTGAAGGAGACGAGAGCGTAGGTACGCCGACGCGGGCGAAGCTCCACAGGGCCAGGGCCGCGGCCGTCTTACGAAGGCCTTGGCGCCGGGCAGTCAAGCGCCGCGACCGCTCGTCCAGCTGGCTCCCCCGGCGGCGACGGCCACGGCGACGACGGCCACGATCTCGGCCGGGTTCAGCCGTTGCGACAGGAGGGCGTATCCTGCCAGGGCAGCGATGGCCGGCTCGATGCTGAGGAGCACTCCGTAGGTGGAGGCGGGCACCCGCTGGAGCGCAAGCAGCTCGAGTTGGTAGGGGAGCGCCGATGAGAGCAGTGCCACCAGGATCCCGAGGGCGAGGTACCTACCGTGGCCTTCGATCACCACTCCGGTGGCGAGAAGAACTGGGGTCAACAGCACCGCGGAACCCACCAGCATCATGATGGTCACACTGAGCGGGTCCATGTGGGTCACCGCTCGATTGGCAAGGAGCAGGAAGGCCCCCCAGCACACGGCGGCCGCGAAGGAGAAGGCCAAGCCGAGGGGTTCCGCGCTACCGGAGGGGCCGGCGAGCAGCACCACTCCGCAACCGGCGAGGACGATCCATACCCAATCGAGGAGTCTCCGCGACCCGAGGATCGCCACCGCCAGTGGTCCGAGGAACTCGATGGTGACCACGACGCCGAGCGGGGCCCGGCTGATCGCCTCGTAGAAGAAGAGGTTCATCCCGAAGAGCGAGAGCGTGAGGGCGACCAGGCCGGCGCGATGCCCTCGGGCGGGGAGGCGGAGCGAACGCGGCCGCGCGGCGATAAGCATGAGCGCCGCGGGCGCGGTTCGCAGCCATAGTGCTTCGACTACCCCGACGGATCCGATGACCCGCACTCCAAGGGCCGACCCGATTTGGAAAAGCAGCCCGACCGCGACCACGAGCATCACGGCGGTGCCGGCTGCTCGGCGGGGCGCGGAGATATGCTCGACTGCAACGGTGTCTATTCCGGCCTGCGCCGGGGGGTCGATACGGATGATCCGGCCTGCCCTGGGGCTCGTGGTGGGTCGGCGGCTCAGGATACCGGTCGCAGGGCCGGTGTGCCACCGAGCCCCGCGTGCCACCGGGCCGGCGTGCCCCTGGTAGACTGGACTCATCGTGGAGTCGATCGCGTCCGAGCCCATCGCCTATGTCACGGTCCGGGTCGGACCCCGATCCGTGCCACCCGCCTGCCACGCCGGCGAGTCGCCACTCACGCG
>CAZDGO010000225.1:0-4465 GCA_964504825.1 uncultured Gaiellales bacterium | reverse complement strand
GTCGGAGTAGAGCGTGCCCTGCACCAGGAAACGGGCGTCACCCAGCTTTTCGGCTTCATCCTCGAAGACCCGGATGAACTCCTCGCCGATGATCTTGCGCTTCTGCTCCGGATCGGAGACGCCGGCCAGTCGGGAGAGGAAGCGCTCGTGGCAGCGCACATGAACCAGAGGAACGTGGAAGTGGTGGCGAAAGGCATTCTCCACCTCTTCGCCTTCGCCCTTGCGCATCAGACCGTGGTCCACGAAGATGCACGTGAGCTGATCCCCCACTGCCTTGTAGGTGAGCAGAGCGGCGACCGCCGAATCGACCCCGCCGGACAGACCGCACACCACTTTCTCGTCGCCCACCTGGGTCCGGATGCGCTCCACGGCTTCCTCGATGATCGACACCGGGGTCCAGGTGGGGGCGATATCGCACACGCCGTACAGGAAGTTCTTCAGCACCTCTTGGCCATGCCTGGTGTGACGCACCTCCGGGTGGAACTGCACTCCGTAGAGACGACGCTCGGGGTCCTCCATAGCCGCCACGGGGAGGGTCCGGCTGCGGGCCGTGACGATGTAGCCGGGCGGCGCTTCGAGCACCGCGTCGGCGTGACTCATCCAGGAGGGTTGCCCGGCGGGCAGGTCGGCAAAGAGCGGGCTCGCGGCCACGACGCTTACGTCCATAGCTCCGTACTCCGCCTGGTCGGTCTTGGTCACCCGGCCTCCGGCCTGCCGAGCGAGCAACTGCAACCCGTAGCAGATGCCCAACACCGGCACCCCAAGTTCGAGGATGCCCGGATCCAACGCGGGCGCTCCCGGCTCGTTGACGCTTCGCGGTCCTCCCGAAAGGATGATGGCCGCCGGCGCAGCCTCGCGGATGCGGGCCAGGGGCGTGTCGTGGGGGATCATCTCCGAGTAGACCCGGCACTCCCGCACCCGGCGCGCGATCAACTGCGCATACTGGCCGCCGAAGTCAAGCACCAGCACTTTGGACGTAACCTCATCGCGCGGAATCATCAAACGACCACCTCTTTTGTCACCATGCGGAAATAGGACGGCCTCACGGCGTAATGGCCTCGTCGAGTTCCACGGCGGCGGTGAGCCTCTCAGCCTCGTCGGCTGAGAACACTCCGGCGCCGGCCTGCTGAGCATTGGCGGCCGCGCAGGCTATGGCGAAGCGGACACAGTCGCTAGGCGCCGCGCCCTGCAGCATCCTCACCGCATAGCCGCCCACGAGCGCGTCCCCCGAGCCGACCGCGGAGACAGCCTCGACCCGAGGCGCCCGACCCAGAAGCGTGTGCACGCCATCAGCAGTGGCGAACTGTGCGACGCAGCCCCGCTGAGACTTGATGACGGCTGAGATCGCGCCCATCTCGCGCAGGGCGCCGGCTGCCGCCACGAAGTCCTCGTTGCTGCTGAACTCGTGGCCGATGACCATCTCGGCCTCGGCTTGGTTGGGGAACACGACATGTGGACCCGCCTTGATGCCTTGCCGCAGAGGTTCGCCGTAGGTATCGAAGAGCACCGTCACGCCGTGGCTCTTGAGCAGCGTGATGAGCTCCGCGTAGATGGTGGGCTCGAGACCTCGCGGCAGGCTCCCCGCCACCACGACCACGTCGGTGGCTCGGCAAAGATACTCGAGCTTGACCATCATGAGCTCGACTTCTTCTTTCCGAATAACCGGACCGTACTCGTTGATCTCGGTCACGGTGTTTCCCGCGGGATCGACCACAGCCGTCGACGTTCGCGACTCCCCCTCGATCCGCACGAAGTCGCAGAGGATGCCCTCCCGGTTCAGCTGCGCGATCACGCGCTCCCCGGTGCGTCCCCCCGCGAAGCCCGTCGCGATGACCGGCTCCCCCAGCGTCTTGACCACCCGGGCCACATTGACGCCCTTGCCACCCGGAAGAGTGATGGTCTCAGTAGCCTTGTGCCGGAAACCCACCGCGAAGTTCGGCACGGTAAGTGTACGGTCGAGGGCGGCGTTCAACGTGATGGTGACGATCATGCTGTCCAGCCCATCAAGTAGCCTACCCGATCGAACAGATAGCGCAGTTTGACGGCCAAGGTCGGCTTCTCGATCGACCGGGTGGCGGCAAGATCGACCGTTCCCGCTTTACGACCCTCGATCTCGTACGTCACGGTTCCGACGACGTCCCCGGCGGCCAGCGGCAACGTCAGGTCGCTCTCCACTGAGACTGTGCGCCCGACCTTGTCCCCGATGTACACGGTCTTCTCGAGCCGCGCATCGGTGACGAGGCGTAGCTGATCGTGGAAGTGATAGGGCACATCCACCTGAGCCATCTGCACACCCTTCTCGGCGAGCACCACCCGCCGGTACTTGCTGAACCCGTACTCAAGGAGCTTCAGCGTATCTTTGTCGACCGCAGCCTTGTTCGGCTCTCCAAGGATGACTGTGACCATCGACACGCCGTCACGCGTGCCCGAAGCCACCAAACAGTATCCGGCCTTCCCCGTGTAACCGGTCTTGATACCCGTGATGTACGAGATCTTCGCTACGAGCGTGTTGTGGTTCTTTAGAACGCGGTCGTAGGTGTGCCCCGGCCATGGGATGGTCGTCTTGGCTGTGCCCACCACGCTGCGGAACACCTCGCTCTGCATCGCGTATCGGCCTAGGATGGAGAGATCCCGCGCAGACGAGTAATGGTCTGCGCCATCGAGTCCATGCGAATTCGCGAAGTGGGTGCTATTCATGGCTAGTTCGGCCGCTTTTGCATTCATCCGCCCCACAAAGGCCTTCTCGGACCCCGCTGAGGCCTCGGCTAAAGCCACCGCGGCGTCGTTGCCACTCTTGACCAAGAGGGCGTACAGCAGGTCCTCGACCGAAAGCTTCTCGCCCGGCACCAACCATATCTCCGACTCTCCGGCGTCGGTCGCGTGCTTCGAAGCCGCGACCATCTGGTGCAGAGGCAGACTCTCGAGGGCGACGGTCCCAGTCATGATCTTCGTCGTGGAAGCGATCGCCCGCCGCGCATCGGCGTTCTTCTCGTACAGCACTCTGCCATCCTCCATATTGACGAGGATGGCCGCGGCTCCGCCGACTGCCGGCGCGCCGTTCGGCGACGTGGTCGACGTCGTGACCGAAGCGGGAGAGAGCGAGGTGGTCGAAGTGCCGACCGCATAGCTGGTGAGAGGCGTGAGCCCGAGCACCACCAGACAGAGGGCAAGAAGCAGCGCGGCGGCTGTGCCTCTCGACGGTCTCGGAATCATGGTCCGCAGTATAGCATGGGGCGCCATCGGTCCCGGGCGGCCCGACACCCGATGTTATACTCGCTACCTTAGCAACCACGACGGCCGAGGAGGTACAGCGATCAGTGAGGTGCTGCGCAACGCGTGGGCACGGCTGGTCCACAAGCAGTTCCTCTTCGTGTACCCCTTGGTCATCGGAGCAGCGGATGCGGTCGCATTCTTCGCCGTCTACGCCGCGCTCGGGGGGCAACTGAGTTGGGGCGAGTTCGCCCGGGCGGATTTCGCGCCAGGCACGTATCTGCACACGCACCTCGATCAACTCGCCCGCCCAGGTCTGCCACTCCTCGTCGCTGTGGTAGCCGGACTATGCGTGTGCTTCGTGTCGGCCGCCGTCCGCGCTCCCTTCTACCGCGCCGTTGCCGGCCCCTCCTACCCCAGCGCACCCCGGTCGTGGCGCGAACTGAATCGTCTGTTCGTCTTCTACCTGGTCCTCTACCCCGTTGTGCGCATCGTGCCCGACTTCTTCGCGGCCGGCGCGTTCATCGCGGTGGTCGGCGGTGTCGCTCTGTTGGTCGTCTCCGTCTTGGTGATCTACATCGACTACGCCATCGTCCTCGAAGACCTGCCGGTAATCACGGCCGTGTCTCGGAACCTGCGCCTCCTGCGTCGCGGATGGGCGCCGACCATCTTCGCCTTTCTCGCCTTCGCCCTCTTGTACAACCTGGTATGGGGCTTCTATCAGAGCCATTTCGAAGGCAATTTTCGGCTGCTCTTTCCGATAAGCTGGTTCCTCGTGGATGCATTGTTCGCGCTGGTGGGCGATATCGTCTTCATCTTCTTGTACGATCACCTGCGTCGTAGTTGACGGATGATCGAGTGACGAACGGCCTACGACACCGCACTGACTACCGCGTCGAGGAAGTGGTCACCCGGGGCCAGGAACGGGGCCTTTCGGTGACGGTGGGCCGCTGGGGAGGCGCTGAGCTGCGTCCCACGAGGGTGTTCGTGTGGTTGGGTGACCGCGACCTCGGGCACGAGCGCGTGCTGCCGACCGGCCGAGAGCCCAGACTACTACGCGGCGCCCGCCGGCGACGCCACCTTCGTCTCGGCACCTGCCACATCGCCTTCCTGGGGAACCCCGCGGTGACGCTCGGGCTCCTGGGCCTCAACGTCGCACGCCGTGCCGCCTCTACTTCACGGCCCGATCCAGACAGTTCCGGCCCGACCGCCCCATAGGCGACGCGAGCGCGCCGCGCGCTGCCCGACGGCTACC
>CAZDGO010000224.1:0-4511 GCA_964504825.1 uncultured Gaiellales bacterium | reverse complement strand
CACCCATGAGTCTGGAGGCCGAAGCTTTGAATGAGCTTAGATACCGATAAGAATCTTCTCATGATGGGATGCCGCCGGAGCGGGCGGATGAGTCTCGTGGCGGTCCCCCACGGCAGAAGGCGCGCCGGGCAGTGATCGGCCTACTCTTGGTGCGAGTGGTGGTGGCCCCGGCCGGCTCGCCGGGATGGCCGCAGCACGTCTGGCGAGTGCGCACTTTGGTCCACATGTTGCGCGCGGCCAGCTGCAGCTTGCGGGTCCACGGCAGGGGGCCGCGAAAGTTGGCGAAAAAGGCACTCGATACAGGCTGATCACACATGCGTGGCTCTCCTTTTCGCGGTAAGAGCGGATAGGGGACGAGGGGCGTTCCGACATGACGGCAACCGCACACGCCATGACTGCCGCCATGTCAAACCCCCCGCCGCCGCGGCGCTGGGATGCCGTTCGACTGGGCGTCTGGCGCGCGGAGCGCGGCGACAGGGTGTGGAACGCCCGGGTCCGGGGGTATCCTTGAGCGGAACGCCAGACTCGACCGGGACACCCAGGGCGTCCCGGTCGATCATCGGGTCGAGAGGAGACAGCATGCCTGACGGGCAGCACGCCGCCGAGGCCGCACAGGTGGATGAACTGCGCGCACGCCTGGCCGCGAACAAGAGGGAGCTGCGCGAGATGCTGGAGGCGATGCCGCACCATACCGTGCGGGTTCACCAGCAACTGGCACTCGAGGACGCCGAGGACGAAGTGCGGGCCCTCGAGCAGGAACTCGCGGCGCTGGAAGGCGGCACGGCGTAGCGACGGCCGGGGTCATGCGCACAGCTCGTCCAGGAGGCGGGGCAGGCCTCGGAGATCGTCCAAGACGAACTCGGGCAGCGTCTCGTTTTTGCCTTCGGCCCGCACGTGCTCGACGTCGCTGGGCTGCGTCACGCCGGTGTAGACGAGGGCCGAGCGCATACCCGCTCGGCGTGCCCAGAGGATATCGGTGTCGAGGCGGTCGCCGACGAAGAGCACCGCCCGGGGAGCCACCTCCGTCGACCCTACCAGGTAGCGGGCCATCTCCAGTTCAGGCTTCCCGATGACCACCGGCTGCCGGCCCCCGGCGGTCGCAACGGCCGCGACCAGCGACCCGCCCCCGGGCAGCAGACGCCCTTCGGACGGAAAGGTGGCGTCGGTGTTGGTGGCCACGAAGAGGGCGCCGGCCATGACGGTCGCCTGAGCCACAGTCAAGGTGTCGTAGCAGAAGCTGCGGTCGAGACCCACGACTATCGCGGCCGGCGGAGCGAGAGCGAGCGATTCCACCACCCGCGTCATCGCCGCCATCGATTCGGCGGACCCTGGCTGCGCCGAAACACCCCCGTTGGCCGCGCCAAGAAGTGCACCGGCGTACGAGACCTCAAGTCCCACTCCGGCCAGTTCGCGGACCAACCCCTCTCCGCCCACCACGAGCACCCGGGCCCCCGGTTCCAACCGCTCCCGCAGCCAGGCCGCGGTGGCCGCACCGGACGTGAGGATGTACTCCGGCTTGGCCGGCAGCCCGAACCCGGCCAGGCGGGCCGCCACCGCCGAACGGTGTTGCGACGAGTTGTTGGTGACATAGCGCAGAAGGAGGCCACGGCGCAACACGTCGGCGAGGGCCTCGGCGGCTCCCGGCAGGAGCGTCTCGCCCCGGTGGATCACCCCGTCGATGTCGAACGCCACCATGCCCAGCGAGGCGGGCTTCATGGACGCGATGCGTACGGCGGGCAGGTCAACATAGCGGCTTATTATAGCGCGCGCAGCCAGGGTCCCACGATTCGGAGGACGCATAGTTGTCGGATCGATGGGGCATGCTGTGAGGTACCGAACTTCCGGCCGCCAGAGCGGTATCCCCCGAACAAGGAGGCGCCACCGTGGGGAAGATGACCTTCGCCACCACTCTCACCGAGACGCATCCCCTCACCCCAGGCATCAGCGGCTTCCGCTTCGTCCGCCCCGACGGCTACGAGTTCACCGCCGGACAGTGGTTCGCCATCACTATCCCGTCCGACGACGGCCCCCTGGACAAGCACTTCACCCATTCAAGCTCTCCGACCGAGCCGTTCCTAGAGTTCACCACCCGCCTCACCGGCTCACAGTTCAAGAACACCCTGGACGCCTTACCCCTGGGCGCCGAGGTGCAGATGGAGGGTCCCTTCGGCACGTTCGTTCTGCGCGACGGCGTGGCCCGCGTCGCTTTTCTCACAGGCGGCATCGGCGTGACTCCCGTGCGCAGTATCCTCAGGTACCTGGCCGATCGCCGAGCCTCCGCGGCGGGAACTGTCGCCGGAGACCCTGACGCGGCCGAGGCCGTTCGCCTGCCCGAGATAACGGTCTTCCTGGGTAACATGTCCGAAGACACCATCACCTTCGGGGACGAATTCGAGAGTATCGCCGCCACGCTCCCGGGCACACGTGTGGTGCATGTGCTGTCGCAACCGTCCGAGGGCTGGCATGGCCACCGAGGCTATATCAGCGCCGACATTGTACGCGAGGAACTCGCCGATCTCGGTTCATGGACCTACTACCTCAGCGGTCCGCCCCCCATGGTGGAGGCGATGCGGGCGATCCTTAGCGGATTCGACATCCCCCGGAAGCAGATGGTGCTGGAGAACTTCGAGGGTTACGCGTCGTAGACTATGCGTCGTTGGTTTCGCGGAGCGCGGCCACGATCAGAGCCACCGGCGGCGAGCCGGACAAACCCTCAGTAGTTATATACACCCGGCACCCGAGGCCGCCCGCACGCATGCCCCGCACGCCAGGGTCCACGTCTACACCGTTGACCATCACCGCCGGCCCCCCCACGAAGCCGTGCGCCAGAGATTGCTCCTCGGTCTCGATGCAGATGTCCTCAACAGCGTGGCCGGAGAGCCCGACCTCCGCCAAGGCGGCATCGACTGCCTGTCTCGCGACCACCGCATTCTCGGGCGAACAACTTTCGGTGTGCAACAGTCGGATCGTCAGGCGCGCCATGTCTGCCTCCTTCTCTCTACGCATCGTCTCGATCATGCGACTGCTGCTGCGACTGCCACATCGTGCGCAGGACGCGTGGCAGGATGCCGCCGTGCCTGTAATACTCCAGGTCGACCGAGGAGTCAAGTCGCACTATCGCCGGGAAGATCAGATCGGGCTCGCCGGCGCGACGGTCATAGCCGACCGGGCCACCGTCGCCAGCGGCGGGCGCGTCTCCTCCACGCCACACACGCACCTGGACGTGCCCGCCCGGCCGCAGGCCGTCGCCCGCGATGCCGGTGATCCCTAGGGTTTCCTCACCGGTCAATCCCAACCCTGTTGCGGTAGCGCCGGCTTCGAACTGCAACGGCAGGATGCCCATGCCCACCAGATTGCTGCGGTGGATGCGTTCGTAGCTCTCGGCGATCACGGCCCGCACCCCGAGGAGGGCCGGCCCCTTAGCCGCCCAGTCGCGCGAGCTTCCCGAACCATACTCCTTGCCGGCCAGAACGATCGTGGGCGCACCCTCGGCCACGTAGCGCATGGCCGCGTCGTAGATGGTCAGGAGATCCCCGGAGGGCTGATGGGTGGTCCATCCCCCTTCCTTCTCGCGCAGCATGAGATTGCGGATGCGCACGTTCGCGAACGTGCCGCGCATCATCACCTCGTGGTTGCCCCGTCGCGAGCCGTACGTGTTGAAATCGCCCGGCGAGACGGCCAATGAAGACAGATAGCGCCCCGCGGGCGAGTCCGCGGCGATGGACCCCGCCGGCGAGATGTGGTCGGTCGTCACTGAGTCTCCGAAGATCCCCAAGACGCGTGCTCCGATGATGTCCCGCAGCGGCGCGGGCTCTGCGGGCAGACCGACCAAGTACGGTGGTTCCCGCACGTAGGTGGAAGCGGCATCCCAGCAATAGTGGTGGCCCGCGGGCACCTGGAGACTCTGCCAGACCCCGTCACCGTCGCCGACGGCGGAGTACACGTCCCGGAACAATGCCGGGCCCACGACCTCCTCGACCAACGTAGCCACCTCTTCGGCAGACGGCCAGAGATCGTGCAGGTATACGGGGGCTCCAGACGGGTCGTGCCCCAGCGGCTCGGTGGTGAGATCGATGTCGACCGTGCCGGCCAGCGCATACGCGACCACCAGCATGGGAGACGCCAGGTAGTTGGCCCGCACGAGTGGATGGATGCGCGCCTCGAAGTTGCGGTTGCCACTGAGAACGGCGGCGGTCACCAACTGCTCCTGCAGGATGCCCTCAGCGATGGGCGCGGCGATGGGTCCGGCATTGCCGATGCAGGTAGTGCAGCCGTAGCCGACGATATGAAAGCCCAGCGCCTCCAGATAGGGCATCAACCCGGCACGTTCGAAATATGACGCCGCCACCCGCGAACCGGGGGCGGTGCTGGTCTTCACCCACGGCGGCACCCGCAGCCCGTGACGCACCGCGTTCCTGGCCACCAGGCCCGCTCCCAGCATCACCGCCGGGTTGGACGTATTGGTGCAGCTGGTGATGGCCGCGATCACGATGCTGCCGTCGGCCAAGGTG
>CAZDGO010000223.1:0-4521 GCA_964504825.1 uncultured Gaiellales bacterium | reverse complement strand
GCGACGCCACCGCGGCCGCCGAGGCGGCGCGTGCGCGGCTCGACGACATGGACCTCAGCGGCGCACTGGAATCGGTGTGGGAGTTCGTGCGTCGCCTGAACCGGTATGTGGAGGAACAGGCACCCTGGAAGCTGGCTAAGGCGGGGGAAGATGCGGCGCTCGACGCCGCACTCTGGGACCTGGCCGAGGGCCTGCGCCTGCTGACAGTGCTCCTTCATCCCTTCATGCCGACTACAGCGGCGGAGATGTCGGCCCGCATCGGCCTGCCTGTTGGCGCCCCGGTGGCATGGGGCGAGGCCGCCTGGGGTCGACTGCCGGCCGGGCTGCGGGTGGTCGCGGGGGCATCGCTCTTCCCCCGCATCGAGGACTGACGTACACCGACACACACACGCACCTCGACCACTGCCGAGACGATGCCGCCGCGCTCGTGCGGGCGGCCGCCGAGGCCCGCGTCACCTGCATGATCCAGTCGGGCACCGACGCCGCTTCGTCGCGGGTGGCGGTGGAGCTGGCTGAACGCTTCCCTGCTGTGTGGGCCACGGTCGGCTTCCATCCCCATGACGCCAAGACTGTGGACGAGGCGGGCATGGTCGCGATCGAGGAATTGACGCACCATCCCCGGGTGGTCGGCGTAGGCGAGGCGGGCTTGGACTACCATCACGACCACTCCCCGCGGCCTGTGCAGCTGGAGGTCTTCCGCCGGCATATCGGGCTCGCCCGGGCCGCGGATCTGCCCCTGGTGGTGCACACCAGGGAAGCCGACGACCACACCCTTGCGCTGCTCGACGAGCAGGCTCGGGATCTCACGGTCGTTCTGCACTGCTTCTCGATGCCGCGGCATCTCGGCGAAGTCGTCTCCCGTGGCTATTTCCTTAGCTTTGCCGGCAACGTCACCTACAAGAACGCCGAAGCTCTCCGCGAGGCAGCCCGCACGGTGCCCGACGAACTACTGCTGGTCGAGACCGATGCCCCCTACTTGACTCCCGTGCCGTTCCGGGGCAGACCCAACAAGCCGGCTATGGTGGTCAACACCTATGCCGCGCTCGCGGGGGTCCGCGGCGTCGCGCCGGAGGCGTTGGCCTCGTTGGTGCTGACCAATGCCGGTAGAGCTTTCTCGCGCTTGAACGGATCGCTCACCGAACAGCCGCGTCACGAGTTCGAGGCATAGGAGCGGGAAGGAGTGGCTCCCCCCAGCCAGACATCCCTGGCCCGGCTGTCCGAGTTCGGTGTGGTGCCCAAACGCTCGTTGGGCCAGAACTTCCTCATCGACGACAACATCCTCGGCGTGATCCTCGAACGGCTGCGGGCCGAACCCTCCGACGTGCTGATCGAGGTCGGGGCGGGGCTGGGGGTGCTGACGCGGGCCCTGGCTGAGGTGGCGGCCCACGTGCACGCCTTCGAAATCGACCGTAGTCTGGAGGCGCCTCTGCGGGCCACATTGGGCGAGGTGGGCCCGGACCGGGTCACCCTCCACCTGTGCGATGTCCTGCGCGCCCCGCTCGAGACCCTCGCTCCTCTCCCCACGCTGTGCGCGAGCAATCTCCCTTACTCGGTAGCGGCTCCGTTCCTCGCTGAGTCTCTCACGCGTCTTCCCTCCGTCCGCCGCTATTGCGTGATGGTGCAGCGAGAGGTGGCCGAGCGGCTCGCCTCTCCGCCGGGGACCAAGGCATACGGCGGCCTGTCGGTGTGGGTGCAGTTGCATGCTCGTGTCGTGGAGGTGCGTCCGCTCTCAAGGTCGATCTTCTATCCCCAGCCCAACGTCGATTCCAGCCTGGTGACGCTGGAGCGGCGGGTGCGGGATGATCTTGTCGTGCGGGACCCGCAATCGGTGCGCAGGGTGATCGACGCAGCCTTCAGTCAGCGGCGCAAACGGCTGGCGAACGCTCTGTCCTCCACCGCCGGGATACCGAAGGCGCTGGTGGAGCGGGTTCTGGCGGAAGTAGGGATCGATTTGGGGTCGCGTGCCGAAGCGGTGGCGCCGGAGGCCTTCGTCCTGCTGGCCACCGGGTTGGCGGCGGCCACGGCACCCGAGTAGAATGTCTGATCGCGGAAACCCGGAAAGGACGGTCTTCTTGATGGCAGAACAACCGGCATGCGTGCGAAGCACTCGATGTCGCTCTGGCCCGGCCGGCGGGGCGGTCGCGATCCTGCTTGTGCTGGCCCTGGTGGCCACGGCGCTCCTGCTCGCGGCGTGCACGAAGGAAGATCCACCCGACAAGACCCTCGCCAACCTGGCGACCCAGATCGGGGCTTTGAAGCTCGACGACATGGATTTCGCCACCGTGCTCCCCGCTTATACGACGGAAGCCTATGGGGCGAACACGCAACCGGAACAGGCCAACTACCAGGTATTCCTGGCGGGGAAAGCGGCCGACATCGCCCTTGTCAAGAAGGACACGGCCAAAGTCACCGTGACCCAAGGCACGTCGGGCGGCGCTCGTACGGTGACGTTCAACGTGGGGAGTGCCGGCGGCCTCTTCCAGGTGGCCGACATATCCACGATCACGGTGACACTCGCCAAGGCCCAAGGGGGGCCGCGTCCGTGGCTGATCGAGGCCATCGCGCTGGCTCGTTGACGGCCGGTCCGGCCGCCGCGGTTGCTCGTTTGACCGATGCTTCCGGGACGGCCGGCACCTGGGCCGACCGCGGGCTCGTTCGCGGGCGGGCGCCCGCCAAGGTCAACCTCACGCTGGTAGTAGGTCCGCCCGGGTCCGACGGATACCATCCTCTGCTGACCGTGTTCGTCCCCATCGATCTGCACGACGACCTCGACTTCGAGCTCGAAGTGGGGCCCGGTGCGGGCGCTGGGCTCACGGTTGAGTGCTCCGGCGTGGACAGCGAGGCCAACCTGGTGACACGTGCGCTGCGGGCCTTGGAGGTCGAGACCGGATGGGGTTTCACGGGTGGCGTACGCGTGGGCAAGGGGATACCACGTGGAGCGGGTCTGGGAGGCGGCAGCTCGGATTGCGCGCAGACGCTGCTGATCGGCGCGCGCATACTGGAAGACGCGGGCGGGCCGCGTGTGGACGAGAACACTTTGCGGCGTCTGTCTCTCGGGCTGGGTGCCGATGTGCCCTTCTTCCTAGATCCACGGCCGGCGCTGGCTACCGGCGTCGGGGAGGTGCTGGAACCATTGGTTCTGCCTGAACTGCCGCTTGTGCTCGTCGTGCCCCAAGAGGAGCTGTCCACCGCCGAGGTCTACAGCACCTTCGACGGGGTGGCCGCGTGCGAATCATCTCAGGCATTCGCCCGCCGCGCGGTTCAGGCGGAGCGTTCGTGGCGCGAGCTCGGGGCGGCCTGGGCTTCGGGAGAGGTGGCTCGGCCGGTGTTCCACGCCCGTTTGGCGGGCATGCTCCACAACGATCTCGAGCGGGCGAGCATGCATCTGCTGCCCGGGCTGGCGCCGCGGAAGGCGGCCCTGCAGCGGCATGGCGCCTTGGGAAGTGTCATGAGCGGCTCTGGGCCCTCGGTGTTCGGCGTCTGCGCGTCGTTCGCTTCGGCAGGCCGTATCGCCTGTGCTTTGCGCGCTGAGGGGACGCTCGCCCGGCCTGTACGCACGCTAGGAGGCCCGTGCGCGGCTTGACAGCCTCTCGAGGCCTGACCTATACTCCCCCCGGCTGTGCGCCCGTGTGGCGACTCGGCGTGGGAGCTATGGGGCGTAGCCAAGTGGTAAGGCAACGGGTTTTGGTCCCGTCATTCGTAGGTTCGAATCCTGCCGCCCCAGTAACCCCTCTGTATGATGCCCGCCGCTGTCCACGATGATGGTCGGAAGGTCTACACCCAGGTGAGTTCCATCGCTACCATCGTGATGCTCGCGGCCGGGCTCGGCACCCGCATGAAGTCATCGCTCCCCAAAGTCATGCATCCCGTGTGCGGCGTACCTCTGCTCTCGCACGTGGTGGCCGCGGCCGACGGGCTCGTGGCGGACCGGAGGGTCGTGGTCTTGGGTCACGGGCAGGATCTCGTGCGGAGCGTCTTGCCTTCCGCTTGGGAGGTGGCCATCCAGGAGCGACAGCGCGGTACCGGCGACGCCCTGTTGGCCGCCGCCGCCTGTATGGGCGACGGCCCGGTGCTGGTGCTCTCGGGCGATACCCCCCTGGTGACCACGGCCGTGCTCGAGGCGTTCTTGACCGCACATGAGCAGTCCGGGGCGGAAGCCACCGTGCTGACCATGGATCTCGATCATCCGCACGGCTATGGGCGCGTCGTGCGCGACGCCGCGGGAGACGTGGCCTACATCGTCGAGCACCGCGACGCCACCGAGGCCGAGCGCGCCGTGGGCGAGGTCAACGCCGGCATGTACGTGTTGCCGGGTCGAACGGCGCTCGAGATACTGCGCGGAGCGGGCACCGACAACGCTCAGGGCGAGATCTACATCACCGATGTGGTGGCGGGCCTGCGCCGGCGCGGGGCCCGGGTGGGCGCCTACCGGCTGGCCGATCCGGCGGTGGCGCTGGGCGTGAACTCACGGGTTGACCTGGCCGAGGCGCAGCTGGGGATCCCCCAGCCGGGCCAGCGCCG
>CAZDGO010000222.1:0-4534 GCA_964504825.1 uncultured Gaiellales bacterium | reverse complement strand
GGCATCCGTGCGGGCGACGCGGAGAGTGCGAGCGCCTGCACTTTGGCGCATATTCGGCGATCGAAGGAGGAGTTGATCGCGAGCGGAATGCTCGATTGGCAGGGCTCTGACGACCCCGAGACCTCGGTCGGCGGGTAGGGAGAACCGCCTGTGGACTATGTGAATCTAGGCCGGACCGGAGTCAAGATCTCGCGGCTCATCCTGGGCGGCGGCAATTTCGGCGGCATCGGCAGTTCACCGGCCTTCTTCGGTCAGGGTGAGACCGAGGAGGAGGCTATCTGGGCCATCGAGAGACTGGGCGCGCGCGTGTTGCGGGTGACGTATGAGGAGTGGTGGCGGGCATTCGAGGAGCGCGGCTTTCCGGGAGTGGAAGGCATCTTCATCCACGCCTTCGACGATCCCCTGGTGATGGCCGGCAACGGCACTATCGCTCTCGAGATCTTGGAAGACCTGCCTGAGGCCGACGCCATCGTGACCCCGTGGGGTGGAGGCGGCCTCACCTGCGGAGTCGGGGCAGCCGTGCGGGCGGTCAAGCCCCAGTGCCGAGTGTACGCCGCGGAGGTAGCCGGCGCGGCACCTCTCTCGGCTGCGCTCTCGGCGGGAGCCCCGCGGCTGGTCGACTATCAACCTTCCTTCGTCGACGGCATCGGGAGCAAGACGGTGTTCCCGCAGATGTTCGAGCGGGCGCGCGATCTGGTGGCGGGCTCGCTGGTGGCCGAGGTGGATGAGGTCGCCGACGCCCTGCTACTCATGTTGGAACGCAATCACACCTTGGCGGAGGGAGCCGGAGCGGCGCCTCTGGCGTGCGCTCTTGCCGGGCTCGCCGGACGGGGTAAGATCGTCTGCGTGATCTCCGGAGGGAACATCGACCTCGAGGAGTTGGTGGAGCTGATCGCACGAAGGGGGTAGCCGTGGACAACGAAGTGGTCGCGACACTGCGATCGCTCGAACAGAAGCTGGAACTGCTGGTGCGCATCGAGATCGCCCTCTTGGTGATCGTGCTCCTCGCGGGCATCGCGGCGGTGTGGCTTTTCGTGGCTGTGCTCTCCAATTGACACCGCCCCCGAAAGTGCCTGCTCGCGTCAGCCTCGGAGGTTCTGAGACATGGTAGACCATGACGTCGTGACGTCCTTGCGCGTCAAGCCCGGCTCCAAGCTGGAGCTTAAAGATCGCGATACCGCATGGACCGGACCAGCCAAGACCGCGCGGCATGGGAAGGCTGAAGCCCGTGCCGAAGCGAAGGCTGATCTGGAGGCCAGCATCGCCGAACTTGCCGCCGCCCAAGAGTTGTTCTACGCGGGCAATACCTACTCGGCCTTGATTGTCATCCAGGCCATGGACGCCGCCGGCAAGGACGGCATGATCAAGCACGTGATGTCGGGCCTCGACCCGCAGGGTTGCCAGGTATTCACCTTCAAGCGACCTTCGGAAGAGGAACTCGACCACACGTTTCTCTGGCGCTGCATGAAGGCGCTACCCGAGCGGGGGCGCATCGGGATCTTCAACCGCTCCTACTATGAAGAGACCCTGGTCGTGCGCGTGCATCCCGAGCTCCTGGGCTACCAGCGTCTCCCGGCCCTCGCCGAGCTGAAGCCGGGAACCGACCCGGGTGCGGCCTTCTGGCGGGAGCGCTACGAGGATATCAACGCGTTCGAGCGACACCTGACGCGAAATGGGACCGTGATTCTCAAGTTCTTCCTGCATGAGTCCAAAGAGGAGCAACGGCGACGTTTCCTCGACCGTCTCAAGACGCCGAACAAGCAGTGGAAGTTCTCGGCGGCCGACCTGCCCGAAACGGGCCCGCTGGGACGACTACATGCGGGCCTATGAAGCCACGCTCTCGGCTACGAGCACCAAGTGGGCGCCCTGGTACGTGATCCCCGCCGATCACAAGTGGATGGCCCGGTCGTTGGTGGCCGGTATACTCACTTCGACCATTAACGGCCTCGGTTTGCACTTCCCCGAGCCCTCTCCCGAGGAGAAAGCCGCCCTCGAAGAGGCGCGGCGGCAGTTGGAAGCGGAAGGTTCGTAGGGCGGCGCGCCTCAGCGCCTGCCTCGGCCCCCGATCATACCGTAGACAAAGATCAGCACGACGGCTCCGGCGAACGCGACCAGGAAGCTCCTGATGGAGAACCCCGTGAGCCCGGGTCCATCGGTGAGTTCTGTCAACACCCAGCCACCGGCGATACCGCCGATGATGCCGACGATGACGGTGACAATAAGGCCCATGGGGCGCTTCGTGACAAAGCGCGCCGCCAAGCCCGCGAGACCGCCTATCACAATCCACGACAAGATGCCCATCCGTCCTCCTTTGGTGGTCATCCGTCATGGGATCGCGACCACCTTCGTGTCCGGGCAGGGTGCCCGAAGGCTGATGAGCGCGTACCCGGGCTTATGATCGTCGAAACGCGGTGTCGTAAATGACGCGGTCTCAGTCTCCACGGCCGACCGCCAGGAGGGTCTCGAGGTCGCCCACGTGCTCGGGGTGGATGCGGTGCTAGTGGTCGACCCGCGATGTGAGTCGCCCCTACCCCACCCGCGGCACCGTGATGGACGCGTCCATGAGGAAGAGCACCTTACTCCGCGGCCCTTTGCGGGCCAGCGCCGCGTCCACGGCGTGCTGCACGCTCCCGAAGGGCCGGATGAAGGCCGCTTCGAGATCCTCCTCGGGTAGCCCGGTCACCCCCCACATCTCTCCCCGCTTCGCGATGTGCGCGAGGCGCGCCGCCTTGTGGTAACCGAGGACGTAGCGCTCGGAGATGGAGGCGAGCACCTCGTCTGGGGTAGCGGCGGAGGCCATCAGGCGGAAGAAACTCTCCGCCCCGATGCCGTGGCGGCACTTGCTGACGAGGATGAGTATGCCTCCGTCCTTCATGGCGAGGGAACCGTTCTCCAGGGCTTTCTGGGACTGGTAGAGATCGTAGTCCATCGGGTAGGGCGCCGCGGCTACGACGATGTCGTAGCGCTCGGGTAGGTCGACCACGTAGTGGTCGTCGGCGTGGTGCACGGCCGAGCGCCAGGAAGTCTCGAGGTCGCCCACATGCGCGGAGTGGATGCGGTGCTGATGGTCGAGGACGATCTGGATGGAGTACATGCGTTTGTCTGAGAGGAAGCCGATCATCTCCTCGAGATCCTCGTGGACGGGGTTGCCCTCGAGGGCCAAGTTGTCGGCCGCCGGGTCGAGGGCCAGCTTGTGGTTGCCCTCGATGGTGGCGTAACCGGCCACCCCGGGGAAGAGCGACTTGCGGCCGCCCGTGTAGCCGGCGAAGTAGTGGGGCTCGACGGAGTTGATCAGCAGGAGGTCGCGGGCTTCGGCCGCGCGGCGATTGATCCACACGGGCACGCCGCGAGAGGTCTCGCCGAGGTGCACCATGCCGGCGTCGTCCTTGGCATCGTGGCAGTTGATGCGCTCCAGGTAGCGCTCGCGGATAGTCCGGCCGAAGATCTGCTCGAGCTCATGCTCGCTCGGCCCTTTGTGGGAGCCGGTCGCTACCAGGAACTCGACGTCTCGGCCTTCCAGGTCGTCGGCCATGATCTCGATGACCCGGCCGCTCGGCGTAGGGCGGGTAGCGTCGTTGACGATCACGAGTATCGGCCCGCTTGCGCCCTCGAGGAAGTCGCGCAGTCGGGGCGCGCCGGTCTCGCCCGCGAGGAGCTCGCGTAGCATGGCCGCCTCGTCCCGGACCTTGAGGGTCTTCGATTCGATCACTCCCGCGAGCCGTTCCTCATCGATCTTGAGTGGGACCGTGGCTGTGTCCCAGGGCACGTCTATGTACACGCCTCTCCCTCCGTCGTGTGGGTGCCGCGCCTGGTGGGCGTTCGGTCCATTCGGTGCTAGATTCCCAAGGCCCCGGCCAGGAGTTGGGCGGGGTGGGTGGTCGGGCGTCCCGTGGCCTGTTCGAGTTGCATGCGGCACGTGCTGCATTCCGAGGCAATCAGGTCGGGAGCCACTTCGGCCACGCGCTCGAACAGGGGTCGGCCGGTCTCCATGGAGAGGTCGAAGGTGCCGGCCTTCATGCCGAACGTCCCCGCCATGCCGCAACAGCCGGCGTCGAGGTTCACTAGCTCCACGTCGGGGATCTCTTGCAAGAGGTCGAAGAACGGCATGCCGATCTCTTGAGTCTTGAGGTGGCAGGGCTGATGATAGGCGACCTTCAACTTCAGTCCCGCGGTGGGCGTAGGCGCTAGGTCTGGATGGTCGGCCCGGTGGCCGGCCAGGAACTCACCCAGGTCGCGGGTGGCGTTGGCCACCAACGCGCACTCGGCCGTGGGCACGTAATCCGGGTAATGCACCTTGAAAGCGAAGCTGGCTGTCGGCTCGCCGCTCACCAGGTAGTCGCCTGTCTGGATGTACGGCAGTGCGGCGGTCACGTTGAACGCGGCGGTTTGCGCGGCGCGGTCGTGATAGCCGTAGAGCATCTCCGGCACCGCGCAACCCTTCTGGCGGGGGTAGTGCACGGTCACGCCGTGCGCCCGCAACAGGTTGTCCATGGTCTGGGCCAGCGCGGGGTCGTTGTAGGTCGCGTACAGGTCG
>CAZDGO010000221.1:0-4541 GCA_964504825.1 uncultured Gaiellales bacterium | reverse complement strand
GCACTACCTGGCCACCCGCGCGGGCCTCCTCGGGCACGAACACCACCAGATCGCCGTCGATCTTGGCCACGCAGGCGAGGCGGTAGCCCTCCGCCCTGCGCTCTTCAGTGAAGAACTTGGCTTCGACCGGCTTCCAATCGCTCACGTGATCCGAGGAAGACGCCAGGCCGAACTTCTCGAAAAAGCCGTTCTCGATGCGCACCTTGCACTTGCCGCAGGTCCGCTTCTCGCCACAGATCGACTCGATCTCCACCCCGAGTTCCCGGCCGGCTTCAAGCACCGATATGCCCTCGTCAACCAACCCCCGGCTACCAGCCGGCTGGAAGATAACAGTGTACTGCTTCTTCTCGCTCAACAGACTCCTCCTCTTCACGTGGTGCTAGGTTCCGTCATGCCCTTGAGAACGGCAAAAGCCCTTCTTCGGCAAGTCAACCTGCTCCTTGCCTCGAAGAGCTTCGGTGGAACGAGTCTCGTCGCCCGAGTTTTCTGGCTCGCGCTCTGGGAGTCTCCCAAGCGCCTACAGTGGCGGGACCGCGCCGGACTTCGACCGGCTTACCTCATTGACGCTCGCAGTCCGACGGGTTGCTAGCTACCCGACCGAACGCAATGCGCCGACATTGAGACCTCGGTGTGCGCTCTCGCGCGACGGTGTGCGCTCTCGCGCGAATCGTTCTCTCTGTACCCCCTCTATTACCCGAACCCCCCCGAAGGTCCTGCTGTCTAGTGGTCAGACCACTAGACAGCAGGAGTGTGACAGAAGTCACAGGCTCTGTCAACACCTTTCGTGGAATCGATCCGGCAGCCGTTCACGATGCCCGCCAACCCGGCCGAAACGGCATGCTGAGGAGTTCGAGAAGGGCGGGCTGAGACGGGACCTACCGCGGCGCCCACATGATGATCCCCACCCCGACCAGGCAGACGGCCGCTCCAACCACGTCAAAGCGGTCGGGCCTGATCCCATCGATGCCCCAGCCCCAGAGGGTGGCCATGACTACGAAGATGCCTCCATACGCAGCATAGATGCGGCCGAAGGAGCCTTGGGGTTGCAGCGTCGGCAGGATGCCGTAGAGAAACAGGACCAGCCCCCCTATCAACCCGAGAAGGAGCCCCCGACCCCCCTTCAACCAGAGCCAGACGAGGTAGCCGCCGCCGATCTCCGCCAATCCCGCCAGAACGAACAGCAGCAGGCTCTGGATGATCTGCATCGAGCGCTACTCCTCCGAATCTGGGTAGGCGGCGCTCCAGCGGTGGGCCCTCACGCCAAGCTCCTGTAGATGCGTCGAGATCAAGGCCCCGGCCAGATCCGGATCGCGGTGCTTGATCGCTCGATAGATGTTGGCGTGCTGGTGCAGGGTGAGCACGCCACCGTAACTCCGGCTGAAGATCTCACGCCGGCGCTGGACCATGAGGCCCAACACGGTGTCCAGCATGCGGCTGAGCACCTCGTTGCGGGAGGCCACGCCAAGGGCTCGGTGGAACTCGGTATCGGAATCGAGAGCCACCCGGCCCTCGAGCACTTCCTCCTGCATGGCCACCAAGGCTGCTTTGAGTGCTTCGAGGTCCTTGTCGGTTGCGAGCAATGCCGCGCGCTCGGCCGCTTTTCGTTCGAGAGCCTCGCGCACGTCGAGCACTTCGAAGAAGGTCTCCCGCTCTTTCATGAGATACGACGCTAGGATGCTGACTACTTCCTCGGTTCGCCTGCCGCGCACGAAGAGCCCCTGTCCGGGACGAGCTTCGATCATGCCACGCGCTTCGAGGATGCGCAGCGCCTCACGAACGCTGGTGCGGCTGACCGCTAGTTGCTCCGCGAGAGCGCGCTCGGACGGAAGTTGGTCGCCCGGCTCGAGCCGCCCCGACGAGATGAGGGTCTGCAGCTGTTGCACCACATCCTCGTACAACCGACGACGGCGAACGGGGGTGAGCGCGAGTCCTGCGTCTTCCTCGGGCACTAACTCGGAGACCCCGTCCTGCTCCCCGCTGATCCGATTGAGTTCTACGAGCCGGCGGAGGATGACCCGTGCTCTATCTGTGGGTACCGTGTGCACTTTCATCTTCTCTCCACTCCACTCCGCATCCCCGCTAGAACTCGATTCCCTTTTGCGCACGTGTGCCGGAGCGGAACGCGTGCTTCACCACCCGCATCTCGGTCACAGTGTCGGCCGCGTCGATGATCTCCTGCTTGGCCCGGCGACCCGTGATGATCACAGATAGCTCCTCGGGCTTTTCGCTCTGCAGGAAACGCACCACATCGCCGACATCGAGGAACCCATAATCAAGTGCATAGTTCAACTCATCCATGACAAGCAGATCGTAGTCGTGCGAGGCAGCGAGTTCCTTGCAGAGTTCCCACGCGCCGGCGGCCAGTTCACGATCTTCGTCGAGGCCCTCTTTCAGCCAGGTGAAGCCCGACCCGGAACGCGCCAGGTACATATTCGGGAAGCGCTGGATGGCAAAGATCTCGCCATACGTCCACTTGCCCTTCATGAACTGGACGATGGCGACGTTCTGCCCGTGACCCGCCGCCCGGAACGCCGTGCCCAGCGCAGCTGTCGTCTTGCCCTTCCCGTCACCAGTCGTGACGAGGATCCTGCCCTGTCTCGGCACTCTCGTCTCCTTATGACACGTCCTCCAACGGTATGATAGTACAGTACCGACGTCTCGGAAGGAGTCAGCCATTGGCTGCGCAAGCCGGGCTCTCACGCACCAGACGCAGCGCGTTCCGACTTCTTGCCCGGGTCGCACTAGCCCTGCTTCTCGCCGCATGTGCGGCGGGAGGGCCCGCCGCACAGAGCGCATCCGCGGTACCCGACACCGCTATCACCCTGGGCGCGCGCGCGCAGTCCGACCACTTCATCGTCGAAGCGCACCGCAAAGACGTGGTCCAGAGAACCCTGACCAAGGCCGAGCGGGCTTGGACGACCCTCGCTCCCCACTTCGAGATAGTTCCCAACGTCCCTGTCGTCATCGTCGTGGTTGAAGACAGCAAGGAATACGAGCGCATCCAGCCGGCTCCGATGACGCGCGGGTTCGCGACTTTCGGCGGCCGGCAGGTCTACTTGCTGGGAGACCAACTTGATCAGGAGGTGGTCACGCACGAGCTGGTCCACATCCTCATGGGATACAACGTTGCCCCGAACCTACGCATACCTGACTGGTTCAACGAAGGACTGGCGCAATATGCGTCGGGAGCGCGCCGCCCCAGTCTCGCGTCGCTCTATTGGGGCGATACGACCGAGATGATGCCCCTGTCCACGCTCGACACAGTAGACGCACTGAAGGGCCCCTTGCGCGAGCAGGCCACGGTCGAGGGGCTGGCGGTCGTACAATTCCTGGTCGCAAGCTACGGCGAACCCGCCCTGTGGGAACTGGTGGCGCGCCTTGACCGCGCGGACTCGTTCAACCAAGCCTTGCTCGACACCTATGGGCGCACCAACCTGCAGTTGAGCCAACAGTGGATGACCTATGCCGAGACCACCTACGGTCTCCTGTCCCCCGCAGGGGTGCGGATTCTCGGCGCGCTGAGCTTCGCGTTCCTTGTGATGCTGGCCACGGCCGTGTGGTTCGTCCGCCGGACGATCATGCTCGTCAAGTCGAGCACCGAACCCTCGCTGACATTCGCGGAGATCGCCGCCGCCGAGTCCTTTCAGCAGCCCGAATACGACCCCGATCCCGAGCGCGGCCACAATGACCCCGATTGACACCAGCAGGCCGCAGCCCTAGACTCAGTGGGGCTCCCGCCGCCACCGAACGCGTGCATACTGGGCACCGAACCCGAATCGAGATCGCATCATGAGACCAAGCCGGCGCTGGACGTGGATCGTCGCTCTTCTAGTGGCTATCCTGATTGTGCTGCCCATGCCCATCGCAGAGCGGTACACATCACCCACCCAAGACGGACAGTACCTGCTACATCCGCTGCGGGCCTATCAATTCGTGTTCACCGCCGCCCGAGTGAGCCGCTCGTCTCAGCTCAATACCTCAGGAGAAGCTCTTACAGCAGCGAAGTCCGCGTTCAAAGGCACCACGACGCGCCCCACCAAGGTGGAACTCCTCTTTCTTCCCGAGGGTGGCGCCTACACGTACAGAACGCGTGGCGGCAACGTGCTCACGGTGAATGAGCCCGGCCAATTCGTGTGGGAGGTCTGGGGAGTCGACACCGCGACGGGAGATGCCGGGGGCGCCCCTGACGTGATCGCGTTGATCGACTACGTGACCGGGAGGGTGCTCACCTCGGTGGGCTAGCAGGGTGCTGAAAAGTGACGCTTCGCCACCAGGGCGCTTGCGCTGAGCGTGAGACAAGGACGCAGGAAGCGCGGAGAACTCGGTCCAGCGTGACGCCTCGCCGCGGGGGTGCGCTGGGCGAGTGCGAGGCAAGGACGCAGGGAGCGCCCGTAGCCGGAGGCTCCGGGCGCGACGGAGGACGACGCATTCGTGCCGTCCAGCGCACCCCGGTGGCCGAGGTTTCATGCTGGAGCGAGTTCCAACAAGCAGCGCTACGTGCGCGACCGAGGACGCCGTATCGCGCCGGCCAGTGCGTTCTG
>CAZDGO010000220.1:0-4552 GCA_964504825.1 uncultured Gaiellales bacterium | reverse complement strand
CTTGCTGGCCGGGTCGCGCATCGTGATGGCCGTCACGTGGAAGGTGGCGGCCTTGTAGGCCTTGCCCATATAGCCTGCCCATTCCGGATGGAAGAAATGCTTCCCTTGCTTGCCGCTGGCCTCTGATTCCGCCGTCTCGAAGCGCTTGTCGCGGGGATGCAGGTAGCCCTCCAGCACATACTCGCAGTCGGCCAGCGCCCAGGCGTCGATGGTACGGGCCTTGACCAGACGGATAGGCTCGCCTTGGATGGCTCCGGCCACGCCGAGTTCGTCGCAGCCGTAGGGCAGGATGGCATAGTCAAAGCCCGAGCCGGCGATGAGGTTGCTCGCCGGCGGCACGCCGAAGCACATCGTGAGCGGAATAGGCTTCTCGTCGTTGTAGTGGGCCACCTCGATCTGCCAGATGTGGGATCCCGGAGCCGATTGGAAGGTGCCGATGTTGCCCCAACGGAAGTTCATGCGGTTGTAGCCGGTGTGGCTGCCCCCGTCGAAGTACTCCCCCACCACGACGGAGTTGCCCGAACCGATGGTCAGCTCCGTCTCGAGAGCGGTGTGCCGGATGGGCACGAGCCACTTGTTGACATCGAGATCGTCGGTGATCACGTGCTCTTGGCACGGAGCCTCGTCCTGCGACACCTCCACCGGCTTTGTCGGGTGGTTCAGAGCATGGACGATCTTCCTGGTCCTGTCGACCGACCCCTCGAAGGCGAACATCTTGTCGACCACGTTGATGTCGCTGAAGAGGTTCGTCACCGCACGGGCATGGGGCTTGCCTTTCACGTTGTTGAACAGGATCGGGCAGCCGCCGTCCATGAGCTTCTGGATGCCGGTGATCTCGAGATCGGGATCGACCTCCTTGTCGGTGACGATGAGATCGCCCTCGGAGTTCAGCCAATCCAACGTGGAGCGCAGGCTCCGGATGTCCCTCTCACTCATCTCTTCCCCTTTTGTGTGGTCCGTCTGACTGCTGTCAACACACGCCCGAGCCCACGAGGGACTCGTACTCCTCCTTGGACAAGCCAAGGGTCTGAACGAAAAAGAACTCGTTGTGCTCGCCCAGGCACGGGCTGGGCCGATCGAGGCAGGCGGGGCTCTCCGACAGCGCGAACGGTGGAGCCAGGTAATGGAACACCCCCATCTCGGGGTGCTCCAGAGGTTGCCAGACTCCGCGGTGCCGGTACTGAGGATCGCTTTGGAGATCCTGGACCCGGTTCACCACGCCGGCGCGCACCCCGGCTCCCGCCAGCCTGCTCATGATCTCGGCAGGCTCGAACTCGGCGGTCCAGCGGGCGATATGGGCGTCGACCTCGTCCTCTGCGGACTTGCGCCCGGACTGAGACGCGAACCGATGATCGCGCGCCCACTCCGGGTCTCCCATCAGCTGCACAAGGTTGGCCCATTCCTCGTCTGTGAACACGCTGAGCGCGATCCAGCGGTCCTCGCCACGGGCCGGGTACACACCGTGCGGCGCCGCCGTGGCGTGGTGGTTGCCGGTCCGCTGCATCACGTGGCCGTTTGCCGCGAAATCGAGAAGGGCTGGGGCCATGAACTGCAGGCCACTTTCGTACTGGGCGAGATCAATGTACGTCCCCTTTCCCGTCCGGCGCCGATAATCGAGAGCCGCCAGGACGGCGATCAGCCCGTAGCCCACGCCGATGAAATCGATGTAGGGCCCGTAGAGCAGGCACGGGCTCCCATCGGGCTCGCCGGTGAGGTTGGTGAAGCCGGCGAGGGACGTTAGCTGCGAGCCGAAGCCCGGGTGCTTCGCGTGCGGGCCCGTTTGCCCCTGGTTGCAGCTGCCCAGCATGATCAAAACCGGATTTACCTCGCTGAGCGCTTCGTAACCCAGCCCCAGACGATCCATAGTCCCGGGAGTGAAGTTCTCGATGACCACATCGGCCCAGGCCACCACCCGCCGGGCGAGCTCGACCCCACCTTCCGCCTTCAGATCGATCGTGACCGAGTACTTGTTGTTATTGCAGAGCGCGAAGGTGCCCGATCGGTTGAGTCCGGGTCTGTTGTCCGTGTACGGAGGGTACTGAGCCCGAAAACCATCAGGGCGCCCCCACGACTCCACGTGCACCACCGTCGCCCCGTGATCAGCAAGATGCTTTCCCACAACCGGGCCGGCGGCGTAGGCCGCGAACTCCACCACCTTCACTCCGGCGCACGCTTGGCCACAGGCGGCCTCGTCCACGGACGAACCCGCGTTCGAAGGTCCGCTCATGCTTTTCCCGTTTCCCCAGTTGCCCATCAGATCACCCCGTCCGCCGCGAAGGAGCGCCCCTCGTCTCCAAGCAAGCCAAGCTCCTCCTCGAACACTTCGGCATTGTGCTCTCCGATACGCGGCGCGGGGCGTCGTATGCCGCAGAACGCCGACGAGAACTTGCCGAACCCGCCAGGATACGGCAGGGTGATCCCGAGATGCGGGTGCTCCACCTGCTGCCAGAACGACCGCGCCTCCAGTTGCTCGTCGGCCGCGATGTCCTCCGCCGTCGCCACGGGATAGCCGAGCATCCGGCGGTTCAACGCCTGCCGCAGGAACCCGCGCTTGGTCTGGCGCGCGAGGAACTCGGTCACGGGTGCTTCGATGCGATCCATCTCCTCTTGGGTCACCGTGGTGATGTTGAGGCCGTCCCAATCGATCTCGCCGGCGTAGCCCGGATCGAAGCCCTCATCGCGCATCCACTGCACCAGCGCCCGATTGGTCGCCCTGCCCGCGGCCCCCCCGTAGACAATGAAGTTCAGGTACCCATCCCGGCATTCGTACACGGCGCGCATCTTGGCCCCGGTGACACTGCGTCCGGTGACGAACTCACCATCGCGCACGACATCCTCCCCAAGGACATCCCAGAAAGTCGGCGCCGGGGCCATCGCCCACAGCGTGGAGGCCTGCGCCGACACATCCACATGCTGGCCCGGCCCCGAGTCGCCCCGAAGCAGGTTCGCGGTCAGAGCGCCCATGGCTGCGCTCATGCCTGCCCAGAGGTAGGACTGTGGGAGGGCCGTCCTCACAGGCGGGCGTCCCGGCACTCCAAGGACCGAGAGGAGGCCGCTCGTGGCCATGATCTCCAGATCCGAGGCGGGGTAGGTGCTGTAGGGCCCTGTCTGGCCGTACGGAGTCACCGCCACCATGATCAGCCGCGGATTTAGGCGGCGCAGGTGGCTCCAACCGAGACCCAACCCGTCGAGATACCCCGGCGCGAAGCTCTCGATCAAGAAGTGCGAGGTCCGCACCAGCGCACGGAAGAGCTCCTTTCCGCGCGCCGACTCCAGAGAGAGAGTGACCCCCCGCTTGTTCGAGTTGTAGCTGAGCCAGTACAGGCTGCGCTCCGGGTCGGGCTCATCGCCATAGAAGGGCCCCACAAGACGGCCGGGGTCTCCCCCCGGCGGCTCGACCTTGATGACATCGGCGCCAAGGTCTCCCAGGATCTTGCCGGCGAGGTAGGCCAACTCCCCAGAGAGATCGAGAACCCGATACCCCTCGAGCATGCCGGCGTCTCCGTTCAACCCGCTCATCCTACCCCCCACGTGTCCCACGACCGCCCGTCTCCACGACCCGACGCGCTTCGGATGCGCATCCTCTCCGCCGTCCCTCTCTTGGTCTGCTTAGAGGAACGCTATTCCTCTTTGGGGAAACAGAGTACCAGGCGACCGCGGGGCAGTCAACCACATGATCTCGGGATACACGTGATCTCGGGATACCGCCAGGCGTTCGTGATCATGGGGGGAGTGACCCTCCTCGCGACCGCGACCTCGCCCAGACGGGCGGCGGTGTTGGCAGCCCGGCAGGCCCGAGCCGTTTCCCCGGCAGCGGGCTACGTGGAGACCCTCCTGGCTACGTGGCGAACGCGGCGCGCGAGGCCTCCACGTACTCCCGCACACGCTCGGCTGTGAGGGTCTCCCCCGGGCGATATTCGGGCGCTGTCTCGAGCTGCTCGAGGTCGTTCAGGCCGCACTGGCGGTAGATGCGGTTGGCGACCACGGCGATGCGGGCGATCTGCTCCCGGTCCGCATTGAAGTGCTGGCTGATGGTGTTCGGGGGAATGTAGACCACGTCCCCCGCTTCCCAGTCGAAGCGCTGCGCCACGTCCTGCGGGCGCCAGTGGTACGTGTCGGTGATCTCCACGTCGCAGTCCACGTGCACGTCGTAGCCGCGGCCCTCGAGAACGTAGAAGGCCTGCTCGGCCAGCTGCCGGTGGCGACCGGAGCGGCTGCCGGGGGGGATCACCTGCATGTATGCGTCGATCGTCTCGATGCGCAGATCCATCTGGGCGTTGGCCAGATGCTTGAGTAGCCCGTGAGGGGAGTTCTCCCAGGGCAACTCGTGGGCCTTGATCACCTTGCGCCGGAGCCGGTCCCGCGCCGGGCGTTCACCCGCGTCGGCGAGGGCCTCCTGGTAGTAATCGGCGCTCAGCTCGCCCTGGAGCCAGCGTTCGTGCTCTCCCCAGCTCATGCCTCCTCCCCCCGCGGCTCGAAACCCTCGCCCCCGGGGGCCGGCTCCTTCGGACGGGGGATGACCGTCTTCTGGAAGAGCATGTTCATGAACATG